>DAHWQN010000021.1 GCA_027340645.1 Microcaldota archaeon | reverse complement strand
ACCGTATGTCATCAGGTACTCCATTGCGGATTGGGATTTTGATTTGTCTTTTCCTGAAGGCTCTGCGTAGCACTGTACTTTTGGATCAGGCATTAGATGCACCTGCATTCGTCGCTTGTAGTTTGATATTGGTATAAAAGTTTAAAAAGCTTTTCCTACGCCACCCCAAAGTAAACATCGTACTGCACATGCGACATTGTGGTTAAGCGCCAATCGCGTGCACAGCCCGCACGCCACGTATAGGATAGATCAGTAAAAATGAAACAAAAGAAATGTGAAACTGCAGTCATTGGTGCGGAATCAATTACATTCTTGCCACTAGCGCGCCTATTTCTGCAAGCACGAAGCCCAATATGGCAGCTCCAACTAAGGTACCGTTGCCTACGCCTATTGTCAAAGCAATCATGCTGATTCCGGCCCATAACGCCAGCTTCGAGGTCATTCCAGCTTCTCCGTTACCATTTATCAGGGTAAAGCTTGTCAGGAACAAAGCTATCGCACTGATTATTGCAACTCCGGCGAATATAGGCAAAAGCACTGCCCCAGCACCAGAGAACAACGCCGATGCGCTAAATGCCGTGACCAGGCTGTACGCTACATACAGATATGCAAGGGAGCCCAAAAATGTCAGGACAAAGACCCCTGCGCCATGTTCGTTCCTTTTTGAGGAATTTTTAGCCATGTACTTCACTTTTTGTTGACAAAACATCAATTTAAAGCTATTTAAAGGGATTGACTAATTAGACATGTGACGAAATAGCAAGCGAATTTTACATCGCAGTAATTTGCTGCATAATGTTACCTTTTATGCGCATTCATATTAGGGCCTGCAGCAAGCGCATTGGCTTCGGTAGCAATGCTGTAGTCAGACTCGTAATATGGATGTGCGTTATATCCTTCGGAGGACAGCGCCTCAGCAAACTCCTTCTGATTACGCCTGTTTCCATAGGTATATATGACCTTTGGACTGCATTGGTCTATATATTCCGTGGCCTGACCGAAGTCGGCATGATCGCTTAGCCCAAACTGCACGTCTGTATTCATGTGAAACATATTTGCAAAACCCGTAGCTACAGCAGTGAAAACCTTCTTTCCCGACTTAGAAAGAAGCGCGTTAGTTTCAGCAAACCTATTCATTTCTACTATACCTATAAATGTGTCTGATGGCTCTGATGTAAATTCAGCTCCTTCGCTTTCTGAGATATATTTGAGCCCAGCTCCGTGAATGTTGTATACTTCATTAACCGCACATATCTTTCTGCTCACAAGAGGAGTATAGCCAGCCTCGTTTGCTATCTTAATAAGCTCCTGGGCCTTGCCAAGCGCATATGCTCCGAAGAGTATTGTACCCTTCATGATTTTCATGTCTAGATAGTGCTGTATTGCTGTAATAACATCATTCTTGTCCTCAAATTCAAGATCTTTGTACGGATACGTAGAGTCAATTATAAGGACATCCGCGTTCGTTATTTCAATACGTTCCGCTACAAGAGATTCCTGTAACTGATAATCACCACTATACACAAAGGAGTATCCGCCATCTGATACACCGTACAGCTGCTTCGATCCAAGTACATGACCTGCGTTGAGGAGCCTTGCTCCCTCAATTGATCTTAGGCTCTTTATTTTTATGCCTTTGCGAACAGCAACAAGCTCCGAAGTGACATCGCTGGAAAGCGTCTCCTTTGTCGCACTTACTCCGGAGGTATGATCTGAATGCGCATGCGATACGAAATTGATATCCGAGGATTTGTCTTTAACATCCAAAGAGATGTTCCTGCTACCAATAAACATGCCCATTAAGTCGCCACGCATTTTACAATGTTAATGCTTATATATTTTCTTTGCGTAAACTATTACTACTCTAATCTAATTGTGGTAACTATGGCAGAAAAAGTCATAATAATAGGATCTGGTCCAGCAGGACTATCCGCAGCGATATATACGGCACGGGAAGCTTTCAAACCTTTGGTAATTGCTGGCACAAAGGGCGGAGGCCAGCTCGAGCTTACAAGTATAGTTGAAAACTATCCCGGGTTTCCCGAAGGAATCGACGGCCCAGTACTGATACAAAAACTTAGAGAGCAGGCTGCGAAGTTCGGTGCAAGATTCATAAATGAGGACCTGACAGATGTTGACTTTTCTGGAAGACCATTGAAGATCACTGCTGGTGACAATACCTATGAGGCGGATACAGTAATAATAGCGACCGGAGCGAATGCTAAATGGCTCGGCATTGAATCAGAAAAAAAATTCATCGGCAAGGGAGTATCCAGCTGCGGCACATGCGACGGGCCATTTTTCAAGAACAAAAAGGTAATAGTAGTTGGTGGAGGTGACACGGCCATGGAGGATGCAACATTCCTTACGAGATTTGCCGAATCGGTTACAGTAGTACATAGGAGGGATCAGCTTCGCGCAAGCAAGATAATGCAGGATAATGCAAGGTCAAACCCTAAAATAAAGTTCATGCTGAACACTACAGTAGAAGAAATTGTGGGTGATGTTAAGGTTACTGGAGTGAGGCTAAAGAACATTTTAACGGAGAGTATAACTGAAATGTCAATAGATGGAGTGTTTGTAGCTATAGGATATTCTCCAAACACGCAGATGCTGCAGGGCAAACTAAAACTTGATGAGAAAGGATATGTTGTGACACATGATGAGGTAAAGACAGATATTGACGGAGTATTCATCGCAGGAGACATGGCTGATAGCTTTTACAGGCAAGCTGCGACTGCAAGTGCATCCGGAGTAAAGTGCGCACTGCATGTGCGCGAATTCCTTGCAAGACACAGCAGCAGTAATTGAATCAATACTGCTGCGCAGAACCAGTTCCCGTATCTACTGAAGAGTATATAGGACTTGATTCCGTCTCAATTCTTTCATCTGCTGATCTGGTATGCCTTCCCTTGCTCCTTGAAGATGGAGATGGTGAAGGCTTCCTTTTCGGCTTCTGCTCTTCTTCATCATTTGGCTCCTCGCTTTCCTCAGGCTCACTCTCGTCTGTCTGCTCATCTCCTGACGACTCTTCAGGCTCTTCGATCTGTCCGCGTTTCCTGTCTTTGCCGCTTTCTGCACCATATTCGTCTGAATCGCTGTTCTTGTCATCCGCATTGTACTCACTTCCATATGAAGAATCTTCATTGTGAGCACTTTTATCAGCAGATCGCCTAGACATATTCCTGCCTTCTGCATGGTCTGAATATCCCTTCTCATAGCTCTTCTGCAGGTCTATCTCGGATATGTCAGAGTGTATAACAAATATAGCGTAGAGAACAGCCACAATGGCTATTATCGCGGCCGCAAGGCCCATATATGTACTGCTAAGGTATATCGACACAGCCGCGACGACCAAAGCAACCAGTATTATTCCCGCAATAGCGTATTCCTCTCGTTTGTCCATAAAAACACTTTTTATCATGATTTAATGTTAAGCTGTCCTTAGCTCCTCGTCCTTCCTAACACGCCTAGCCAATACAAGGAGGGCTATGGCGCAAGTAGAGAGAACGATTGCAAGAACAGAAGGGAGATAATCATATGTGGAACCGTCCTGGAATGTGTACGATATGCTATTTGCAGAGTATATGTCGCTTCCGGACGTCTTAAAGGTTATGTTGTAAATGCCCCTGGCGCTTATCGTATAGTTAAGCGTGTTGTTAGTGGCATTCACTGGTTTGCCGTTTATGTACAGCGTTCCTAGAAGCGCATTGTTGTGCGAAATTATCTTCATATCTGTTGTGCATGTGTAAACCTCTTCAGTGTTGTTCGCACATATCTTTGTGAACGTGAGCTGTGGGGCGAATAATGGTTTCACCAATGTGCTGTTTATGAAAGTTCCTGAATCTATATCCTTGCCTGTAACTACATATCTGCCTGCTGGGTACCACATTGCATTGTACGATGCTGCGCCCTTGCCGGAAGATACAACCTTGCCACCTATAAATATGTCCACTGTGTCATTTATCGCAGAGCTGCTTGCTTTTATCATATAATTGCTGGAATTTATGCTTAAGTTCAGATTAACCGGCACAAAAACTGGCGGAGGCCTGTTAGGTTGTGTTGTTGTCTTGTTTACATAACATATTGAAAGGCTGCTTACTCTCACCGGGGAGGTGTAGTTAACTGGCTGGATTGAACTTAAGTTTATCTCTGCAGTATAAGCCTTCTTCGTACCGTTCATCAAGTAATAAACATTACCGGGATAAAGCGCTCTCACAGATCCGTTAATGAAGTAGTCAGCATAGTTGCTGAACGTGTACTTATCATATGCGGTGAACATCACATTGTTTACTGTAAATTGAGTTGTAACTGAAGGTGTCATATTTATTGCAATGCTGCATGTAGCGTTTTTCTGCACAGACGCGAGTATAGGCTGCATTTTTGGCCCAGCCGAACCGCTGTTTCCGCAGTTTATACATGATGGCTGAGGTGCTGGTGGTATCGGCGGGGTTACAGGCACTGCCGTGATAGTTATGCTTGATGTGGAAGATAGCACAGTATTGGATGCGCTGTCTTGAACTTTCACGCAGTAGAATGTGTTCGACGTTGGCGATACTGTCAATGGGTTAGAGGTGCCTGCAGCTGTGTTATCTGAACTGCATGATGAAGATGTTCCTGAGACCCAGCTGTAGGTATATGGACTTACGCCGCCAGACGCTGTTGCAGATAGTGTTACAGACTGACCAGGATTTATCAAGGCTGATGTAGGCAGTATGCTTACAGACAGCGGCGCGCCCGGAACCGGTTTGCTTACAGAAACGTATACAGTGGAGGAGTACGCAACGTTGCCGTTGTTGTCATGCACTCTTACGCAGTAATATGTGCTTGAAGTTGGATAAGCAGCAGACGCCGAAGTGAGTGGAATTGCCAATGACTGGGTATTTGTAGTTCCGCTGGCTTTATTGATTGTGTCCTGGCTGCATGTTGATGATGTGCCCTGATAGAGTTCTACCTGGAATGGCGTAGCAGTGCTGCCGGATATTGTGGCAGTCAATGTCAATGGATTTCCAAGCGTTAATGTTGAAGGTGTGGCAGTAAGAGAAACGGCAAGGTTTGAGACTGGCTGCTGATTTACCTGCACATATACTGGCGCGGATGTTGCAGTATCGCCGTTGCTGTCCTTTACTACAAGCTTAAATCCGTACGTGCCCGTAGATGACGGAGGAGCTGTCCATGAAGTGCCGTATGCGCTTGTTCCTGTCCAGGTGGATTGGCCAGGTGACAGATAGAACCACTCGTATGAATAACCGCCAGTTCCGCCAGAAGCACCGCTATCAGACAGCTGGACTGTGCTCCCATAGATTATGCTGCTTGATGATGCAGTTGGAGTCGGTATATTAAGCGCAGCCGGATATGCCGCTGCCCTGTTTACCCATAACATCGCCCAGAAGCATGCATTGCCATCGTCAAATGTGCCGCCGTTCCCATTCTGTGCACCAGGACCTAAACACTGGACTTTCCAGTCATATCCCCAGCTGTTAGTGTATGCCGTACCATACTCTGGATCCGTCCCAAAGTATACTTGTGATCCCAGGCTCTTTGCATACGCATCAAGCTGCGTGTAATACCAATTCTTAACGTTCTGGGCATTAGGATCATTGTTTGATATAAGGCTTTGTGTGTAGGAGTATGGTACAGGTATAGAATATGATGAAGCAAATGCCGTGTTTAGAGCACCTGTTTCGCACTGGCAGTATGTGCCCACTGCTACATAGCCCCAGTATGCTGTGCCGTTCAAAACAACTATCTGCTGTGAAGTTGATGCGGCATTAAGCGTACCCGGAACAACGTTGGCAATAAGACCAACACCAAAACACAATGCGAATGCGAACATTATATACGAGTATTTGATATAATCAACCTCCAAGTCGTACGGAATAAATATCCATAAAACCCGGTAATATTAGTGACTGAACTCATATAAAAGGGTTTCCGAAAGCTTTATATATGTTTCTTAAATTTGCATAAGTTTAATAGACTTGCAGTATTCTAGAAAATATCAAATAATATATTTCGTGCGTTTTTCAGCCTTTTTGTGATTCAGATGAAGAACTCAGATATGTTCCTCTGGCTCCTGCTCTTCTCCAGCCCTGATATCCTTACCCCGATCTTGCGGAGCTTGGTGCCGCTGACGTGATATCGTGTAAACAGCTCTTCAGCTGCCTTTTCTATGTCAGATTCGTTACTTGACATCTTGAGGGTTTTGCTCTTCATGCGTTCGCTGAAGTCGGGATAACGCATCTTAATGGTGACTACCTTGAAGGAATAGCCGCGGTTCTTTGCCTCTTCGTACACTTTGTGGGAGAGGGAGCGCAGCACAGGAAGTATGTCGTCGCTACTGTCTGTATCTTTATAAAGTGTGCGCTCCATTCCAATTGATTTAGCCTCGTATTCTGATACAACTTCACTATCATCAATGCCGTTTGCATAATTATGCATCTCCAGTCCGAACGTGCCGAACTTATCCATCAAGACCATTTTATTGGATGATGCAATGTCTCCAACCTTCTTTATATTCATGCCAGTAAGCTTGCCCGCTGTCTTTGCGCCTATGCCATACAGTTTGCTTACAGGAAGATCTGAAAGGAAGGCCTTTGCCTCTTCCTGCCTTACCAGCTTTATGCCGTTTGGCTTCGCTGCATCACATGCCATTTTCGCCATTAGTTTGTTAGGGCCTATACCTATTGAGCAGGGCAGACCTGCCGACTTGTTTATCTCCTCTTTGATTGTTTTTGCATACTCCAACGCAGTGTCATAGGTAGCTGCTTTGTCCGATGCATCAACAAACAACTCATCTATGCTTACTTGCTCCGTTATGTTTGAGAATCTCTTAACTATAGATGCTACCTCAGCTGATTTCTGTTCATAAAACTTAAAATCCTCATTTAATAGTATGATATCACTGCACATTCCGAGCGCCTTATTGGCCGACATGCCGCTGTGCACGCCTGACTTGCGTGCCACATAGTTGCAGGTCATTATTACGCCCTTGCTGCCTTCCCTGTTAGATACTGTTGTCACTGCTGTCGGCTTTTCTCTAAGTGAGGGATTCTTTAGTTCTTCGCATGCGACGAAGAAATAGTCCATGTCTATCAAAAATATTGTGCGCATGTCATTCAGTGATTATCTCTTCTACATGTCCCCTAGGAGTTATCTCCCTGAATCTCTGTGTGGTGAACTTATACAGTTTCGCACTGCCTGACTTCCATATATGTGGTTGCAGACCTGCAGCAACACAAAGCTCATCAAGGGTTTCCTCACTGCTCCAACCGTTTCTTATCTGGAGCTCAGGCAGAAATGTTGCGGAGTGATATCCATATTCGATATAAAGGCCGTCAACTCCGGGAAGTATGCTTTTTGGTATTGTAGTACTTGTTTTTGCCGTGATGCGCCCCAGCTTTGAAAGTATGCTCACCTCAATTATAAGATGTTCGAACTCCATGTGCGATACGGGGACATATCTGGTATCTTGCGTAGCTGCAACAACGGCAGCAACAACTGCGCTGTGCAACGGATGCTCTGGCTTTGTATAACCTGCGCTGCCTCTTGGCGTACCGGTCGGATAATGTTCAAGCGTTACGAATAGTGCTGCATTATCATATAGATCACTTATATAACGCTCCAGGAGTTTGGCGTTGAAGTTTGTAGAACTCAGATGCAGCTCAAGTGCTGCACGTGCCGTCTTTATAATGCGTTCCCCGTCGTGTAAAGAGTATGCCATGCGAGCACACTTGTATATGTATTGCACGTTTATTATAGCTTTCTGGAGCCATAGCACTCACTAAAGAATTAGCGGGATATTCTTGTCACTGTCCATGCTTCATATTGTAGTAGGACCGCCAGCAGGTGCTATTTCATTTATGATTTTTGTTGAATTTATTCTTATTGGATTAAGACTGCCTTTAGCTGCGGTTGCACTTATAAGCATGTGGTACATTATAGGGCCATCAAAGCCTATGAAATCCTCATAATAGTATACTTCTGGAGTGCCGGAACTGTTGCCTATTGTAGCATTTCCAGTGAATAAGGAGTAATGCATTCCGTTGTATGTGCCATTCACTAAGTTGTAAAGGGCAGTGCCGTTTGTGATTTTTGACAGGTAAGATGGCTCTAATCTTACATAATTTGTATATATATAGTAAGACATGAGGGTCTGATAGGCAACCCCCGCTATATGCTTTTGATACGATGCATTTGCTGCCGCCGTACCGTATTCATATTCCCACATTATCGATACATTGTTTATCAGGAATTTGTCACCGCTTGCAATTACCTCTTTCTGGAGCGAACCATTCTGTACAGTCAATAGAGTGTAATTTGTGGCTTTTATGCTATTGCTCGATACATTAAGTATTACGGCAGCTTGTGTCTTATTAATAGAATAATTCCCAAGAGGGGTTACTGCAGTTTCAGGCCAATATTGCTGTGGCGTAGAACTGCTGTTTGACTGAACAGTTGTTGTGCTTGCATTAACTGTTGTAGTACTACTGGAGATTTTTGCTGGAGTACCGGTGAACATCAGCAATGCTGCAGCAATAACTACTATAACAACAACTGCCGCAATGTAAGGCAGCGGATTTTTCTTTACGGGTAAGCTTTCTGTCCCAGGAACATCCAGTAAAACACCGTATTGCAATGGATAAGAAAATATTTAATACTAGGTATTGCAGGGGTATGACACTATCAATAATTCAACAAATATAAGATAAGGGGGCTTGTGCCCCCTTATGAACCCCCAAGCACGCCCAATCCATCCGCCGACTACGTCGGCGGTAT
>DAHWQN010000020.1 GCA_027340645.1 Microcaldota archaeon | reverse complement strand
ACTGGAGCGTATACTCTGAGCTTGACGGCAACCAGTACTACCAACAGTTCGACACATCTAATGCAACATTAAGAGTTATAGGACCTACTCAGGCCCAAGCAGTTTATACAAGCATGAGTTCTCCAGGAAAGGTAACTATAAACAGTGAGTATATGACAATTGGAGATTACGAGTCCTGCCCGCCGCCGCTGAAATGCGGCAATGCCCCTGTAGTTTCAATACCGAATGTGAGCGTATCGCTCTCCAGCACGAACGGCTCCACAGTATATGCAAACACTACCGGCAGTAATGGGACTGTAACTACGCAGACGTTGCCGGCTGCATGCTACAAGCTCATGGCGCATAAGAGGGGTTATAACTTCATCGTAGACCCCAACCCTATATGCTTGAACGGTAATGAGGGAGTATCTGCAGTAGACATAAACTCATTTATATTCAATATCTCATGGCCATCAGAGTATACATACGGCGATGCCCCCACAAACCACAGCATACCGATAAACCTTACACTTCTTTATGTGGGTGGAAGGAGCGTTCGCGCCGGAAACATCGCAATACATGCGACTGCAGGAGCTGGAAAGATAGTTGGTCCTGCGTCAACATCAAGCAATGGAATTGCAAATTTTGTATGGAACACTGGCAGCAGAAGCGGGGTATATGACATAAATTTTACAACTTATGGGATCTTCACGCCAGCTGAAACATACTCAATGCCAGTTGCTGTCTACTCTGGCAACCGTATCATAACAAACACAACTACCACAGTATCGTCCAGTACAACAACATTCAGCACAACAATAAGCGGTGGCTCGGCATACGGTGCACTAAACGTCACTGTGTTGTACAATGGAGTGCCGGCTGGAGGTGCAAAAGTAAGCGCATTTTCTCCAGGAGTGCGGGTCTATAGTGGGTGGTATGCCGGTTCGGATGGAAAATACAATAGCGGATACATAATAACACCAGGATCCTACGAAGTAGATGCTACTTATAACAATATAACAAACAGCACTAACTACCTAAATGTCACAGCCGATACGGTGACGCATGTCTTAATACCGATATACAGCACCATAAACAACACGACTTCAACTTTATCAACAAGCAGCACATCAATTTCAAGCACCAGCACGACCGTATCAACCACAGTACAGAACGGCCATTATAGCTGTGGCGCATGCAATAAGGTTATAATAGCGGGATATTCGTGTCCGGCAAACTGCCCGAATTCGGTATCATGCAGCTACGGAGGCTTTGAGTGCACATAGTCTAAAAATATAGTAATAAAACTACATAAAAATTCTTTTTATTAAAGATTGCCTCATGCACATCTTGTGCTTCGGGCGATGCGCTTCGAGTGTGCCGCCTGCTCCATAGTTATATTTTCTACAATGAACTGAGAGTACACTGCCTTCATTAACTGTCCAAAGCACCCAATAACATACTCTTCACCTCCGGCAGCTTCGGAAGTGCTTTTAGCAAGGACGAAAGTTCCTCTCTCCATAGACTTTCTTTGAATGTCTTTATCTTTCTCTCAAGTAAATTCCTATCGAAATTCTCTCCACGCTTCCGCATCTTTTCCATCACAAGCTCTTGATTATATTTCATACCTTTGAATTTAATCATGAAATATGCATCGTAGAGGTCGCGGGCTTTTGTTCTTTCAACTATGGCACTGAACTTTTCAGCCAGCATTTCCTCTATCCGCATTTTAGGTAGCAGGATTGTACCTATATCTGCATATTTCGATGTCATTCTTGCTGGTTCTGGCTCCATTATAGTGTCGTTTCTGAAGCTTATATCAAGTTTTAGCTTGTGCCGCACACCCGTAGTGGCAAATAATGGCCCATCCACAAATAACTCTGTCCGCATTCCGTAGATCCTGCCATCTGGATCTTTTACCAGAACGTTACCCTTGTTCTTGCTTATCACATAGCTGAGTTTGAAGTCTTTCAGAACCGGAACCAGGAAAGAATCTATGTGGCTGGCTATTCCAGTATCTTTCCCTGTATATGTAAAGTCCAGATCTTCTGAGAATCTGTCAAGGCTATGAAACATATAAAGCGCTGTCCCACCTTTAAACTCAGTATCTGTAGATATTTTGTTTATAGAAAAAACCTTAAGCATAAGGTTTACTAGATAATCTTTCTCGAGTTGCCTCTCATCGCTGAAAAAATGTGCAAATGACATGAGGGTATCTTCATCAATCATATTTTATCCTCCATTTTTTATTTTTGCCGCTTATGCCGCTATTTGACACTGTTATGTAACTGCGGTATCGGTACCCGAGAAGTTTATCGGCGTTTATACCTGCATTTTCAAGCAGAAAGCCGAGCTTGTTTACAAGTACCTTGCTACCAAGCATTACCGCATATCGCTCGAGTGTAGCATTATCTATAAGATTGTCGGCCTTTGCCATTGCCACAGCCTCTTGCAGAACTGAAAAAGGGATACCGCCAAAGTAAAGGCAATCGATGAATAGCTTTTCTGGTGATGCGATATATACTCCAGACTTTCTAATATATCCAAAAAACGCATTCTTTTTGGTTTTTATGAAATTAGTCCTAGTTCCACCTATGTTGATGGGTTTATGTTTTTTAAGTGTGATGACAGTATATACGAGCACATTTTGATCTATCCAGCCATAATACTGCAGTGCAGCCTGCATGCTAATGTACGAAGGATAAATTATATTCGATGCTATTTCATATTTGCCTGTGCCATCGATGTAATACTTGCCGCGTTCGATCCTGTGCACTTTCTTACTTTTCGATAGGAGCAATGAGGCATACGCTGTAGATTTTCCAAGCATCTTAGCGATGTCGTATATGGTAAATACGCGGATGCCGGACCTAGCAAGCCTGTCTATCACATCACTGAGTTTCACAATATACTATTGTAAGGTAAGATATTTATATATTTGTATTAATATAGCTGCTTGAAATAGTATTATCCCGATTTTGTGACTTTTCGGTTGCTTGTGCCATCGTCTCCAATAAAACATAATCTTCCTTCTTCCTTGTCCGAGATGCGCTTGACGCATTCCTTGTGCTTCAGGCGATGCGCTTCAGGCACTACCACTGCAGCATTGCTTATAATGGCTTTCCTCTACCTGTTTCAATAAAACTTTTTATACCGTAGTTCATGATAGAACCCTACGTACTGTGCCAACTCTTCTTGCCTCTCCAGCTTAGGTATCGTAATGCTCAGGATATGCCAAAATGCTTGAATGCAACAATCTTTATCCTATCATTAATGAGCATAAACAATGCAGAGAGCGCAAGTACCAGAAGTATGGGCACAGCACCAATAACAGGCATCAATATACCAAAATACGCCATAACAACACCAAGGGCTATGCCTGCCGTAGATACGATAGCTAGTACGGAGCTTGGCGCTGACTTCCAGAATGCACGCCGCTCCCTTATGCTGAATACTGTGAACTTGTCAGTCACATTAAGCATCAGAAATATCAAAGTTTGGAACTGGGCGAGGCCGAGACCTAGGACTCCAAATCCGAGAGGTATGAACACAAGCGCCTCGATCACGAGCAATATTCCGATTATTCCAGAAGAATAAACTATTGACCTCACGTTCCATGCGTCAGGCTTGTTCGAGTAGAGCGTATTGTCAGTTGAAAGTGAGATGTTTGCTATGTCATTCGTGAATATCAGCAGTATAAGAAGGAAGGGCGTTATGGGAGCAAAGTGAAACGCTATGAATGTGATTGCTACAAATCCGACTATCTGGAACACCTTTGCAACCTTGGCTATTGTATAAGTAGCCATTCTCTCGAATATTCTTCTGCTCTCTTTCACAGCATCGATTATCACGCCAAGCCCGTCTTTAGTGAGCACTAGCGCAGCGGAGCTCTTGGCTACGTCAGTTGCATTGGACACGGCAATGCCGACCTCTGCCTCTTTTAGCGCTGGTGCATCGTTTACACCATCGCCAGTCATGCCCACGACGAATCCTCTTGACTGCAACGTCTTAACTATCCGGTACTTGTCCTCTGGATATACGCCTGCGAACCCGTCTGCTTCCGCTATCTTGCCAGTTATCTTGTCATTCCCGCTTTGCAGCATAAGGATGTTGGTTCCAATACCCACTTCCTTGGCGATTTCCTTCGCTACTGGAAGGCTGTCGCCAGTAATCATCTTCACAGAGATGCCTAGAGACTTGAGCTCTTTCATCAGACTATTAATCTCAGGTCTTGGTGCATCGTATAGTGCCATAAGGCCAGCCAGCTTCCAGCTGCCGCCCTTAATCCTTGATGCAACAGCAACTGCTCTGAGGCCGTTGCTCGCAAGCCTCTTCACATCCATATCTACCTTTTTCCTTGCAGATGCACTGATTTTAACCAGTTCGAGTATTGCAAGTGTTGCTCCCTTTGTAACTTCATACCTGTCTTTATCCAGTATCTCCGCCTGCGTCCTCTTTGTTGATGGATCGAACGGGCTGAATGACACTTGCCTGCCAATCTTTATGTGCATTTTACCGGAATACAAAAGCACAGCATTGTCGATTGGGTCATTGTCCTCCAGTCTCGATGCTTCTGCAGCATACTTTACAAGGAGCTGCTCATCGCAAGTGTATAGAATTGTCTGCCGTACAGTTATTGAGTTTTGTGTAAGCGTGCCGGTTTTATCAGCGCACAGCACATTCATTGTTGCTGTATCCTCTACAGCTTCAAGTTTCCTTACAAGCACAGACTTCTTTGCAAGCTTCTCTGTGCCCAGCGCCATAGCTACGGTAAACGCTGCAGACAAGGCAACAGGTACAGATGCAACAAGAACCACAATAAGGAATGGAAGAAGAGTAAGAGCGCCCTCATGCAGCACAAGTGTCCCATAAAAGAACAGTATTGCAACTACTATAGAATCGCATGCAACAAGATACTTCACAAGCTTCATTATCGTTGCCTCAAGATGCGATACAGGCCCTGCAGCCTGGACAAGCTTCGCTGTAAGCCCGTATTTCGTGTTATAGCCTGTAGCCATTACAGTGCATGTCGCCTCACCGCGCTTCACTACAGATCCTTGATACAGAATGTCGCTGATACTTTTTTCCACAGGAAAAGACTCGCCGCTTATCACCGCCTCGTCTGCCTCAAGCTGCTCTGATTCAATTATTCTGGCATCAGCAGGTATTATGTTACCTTGACGAACCCTTATTGTGTCACCAGGCACAAGAAGTCTTGCAGGTATCGTATCCCATTTGCCGTTTCTTAGCGCCATTACGTTTGATGATAACATGCTTTTCAGCGCTTCCACAGATTTGTCGGCCCGGTACTCCTCAAGGAATCCTACGAAAGCATTGAACGCAAGCAACGTTATTATTATGTAGAAGTCATCTGCCCTGCCTGTAGCGTAAGAGAGCACTGCAACAAGCCAAAGAAGCAGTTGGACAGGGCCGTAGAACTTTTCTAGCAGAAGGAGGTATGGGCTTTTCTTTTTGGGTTTTATCTCATTGTATCCGTACTTTGTAATAAGTCCGTCTGCCTCTTTTGATGTAAGTCCATTCCTGCGAATGCTCGCATCAGAAGCTTTGTCTATGGGCATAATGTTTTATCTCAAGCCAAAGTATAAAGCAATATATACAAATGTGATAGAATTCAACACACCCGCAAACTCCCATCCTTGATATGGGAGTAAGGGCGTGCAAGAGGGTATTTAAGAATGCAAAACAGGAAGCATGGAATCTATCAGTGTGGGTTACCATCGCCAAGAATTTGACCCGCTGAACAGATGCTGCCGATTCGTGTTTACCTTTTTGAGATTTTATGCGCGCTGGCTTCTATCGACTGCCTTGCAACTTCCAGATTGCAGCTATCGTGTTTTGAACACCAAGCATAGCACTTCTCGGACAGCTCCCTGCTTTCGTAGTGAAGACCGCATATTTTACATATATAATTCTCGGTTTTCATTCAGGAGTATTATTCTGCGAAAAAATAAAAGCCCTCTTATTTAGTGCATATATGACAAATGCCTTTGAATTCTAATTCTCTAAGCTGCAGCTATAGAAATATATACTTATAGAAGGAACTAACTATTGATTGTATGGCAGGTAAAGGAATGATTTTTGGAGTAATAGTTTTAGTGATAATAGTTGCTGGTGCGGTATATTATTTGGGCAACCAGACGCATACTAGTCCCGCAGCCACACCGACTACAGCTACAACTTCAGCAACTACAGCTTTAACAACTACTTCAGCAGTAACAACAGTACAAAAAAGCGCAGTGCCAATATTAACTAAATTCAGCAGCAAATCCGTAGAAGTAAATTCCACCAAGCAGGCAAATACCACAGTTACAGCACCGGATGGAGTAAATATAACAGTTATGATACCGGCCGGCACGTATGTACTTTCAGGGAACAATCTACTTCAAAATTACAACTTTACACTTGCAACATTCGATATCGCTAATTTAAGCGGCCCATCAGGATACAGAAATCAGACACCAGCTTATGGCTTTGCGTTTGAGGTAAATGGTATGATCGATCCGGCAATATCGTTTGTTAATGTAAGTAAGGCGCCAATGCATCTTACAACAATAACACATTATCCTAATACGTGGTACAGTTGGGCGTATGTTGGAGGCACATTCAACTCGTCTACAGGTATATACACAGGAGGCAATTATGTTGCGGAGAATACCTGGACATACAATACAACAGCAGGTACCATGACAAACACACAGTTCTACAAGCCAATAATGTGGATTTTCACCATAGGTCCTGCACAAACAACCGTAGCTGCAGGCGCTGCCAATACATTGACAACGCAGACAACTACGACCAATGGTTACAGCTATCCGTGAAGTGGCTGGTGCGCTTGAACCTATACCGATTCATCCCACCAATCAATTGAGGGGCTTTCTTCGGATGTATATTGTAATATACTGCAGATAAATGTACTTTTACAGCTTGCCCGGTTCTTTTAGGATATGCCTGCGCTACGCAGGTATAAAATATTTTGTCGCTAATTCTAATGGCTGCCTTTTGTGATGCGTATGCGTGAGGAAAACCAGTACGAGAAGACAATAATCTCTAAGCTTTACGATAGGCTGGAGGGAAGAGTCGTTATAGCAGCCGACCTTACAGATGAAGATGTGAAAGGAACTGAAACTGACGAGCTTGCTGCAAGGGTGCTTTCATTCTTCAAGGATTTGAATGGCTTAAAAATATTGGACAAAAAAACGCTCCTAGAAATAATAAGTAAACCATTGCCGAAGGAGCCGCTAAACGTGGTTGTTTCTGTGCCACAATCTTTCAAGCCAGACGCCAGGGAGCTTGCACCGAACTTCAAGATAAGAGACACATATATAGACAAAACAGGTGCCACTGTCGGAGATTTCGCTGCTTATTTCAGAGACAGATACAATAAGCTCAGAGACCTACTCAGCCAAGGCAATATAGGCATGGTTCTCAGCACCGATAAGCTTGACCAGTATGCCAATGGAAGGGAAGTAAGCATTGTTGGAATGGTTTATGAAAAGATCATAACGAAGAAGGGCAACCTTATGGTCACTATTGAAGACGAGTTTGGAAGCGCTAAGATAATATTCGTAAGACCAAATTCTCCAGGCAAAGACCAGATAAATATTTTGTTTGATTCTGCTATGAAGCTCGTCACAGATGAGGTAATAGCAATCAAGGGAAAGGTTGGCTCGCCTCCGTTCATAATAGCCAACAAGTTAATTTGGCCGGATGTGCCGGTACATGCAAGGAAGCAGACAAAAGAGGATCTTGCAATAGCATTTACATCGGATGTTCACGTAGGCAGCAGGTTCTTCATAGAAGGGATGTTTGTCAAGTTTATAGAATGGCTGAATGGAAATGTGGACAAGAACAGAGATATCGCAGGTAAGATCAAATATGTTGTGGTTGGAGGAGATGTTGCTGATGGAATAGGCGTATATCCGGGACAAGATAAGGAGCTTACAATACCTGATATTTACAAACAGTATTCGGTGTTCCTTGATTATATAGATGACATACCAGATTATATACAGGTATTCGTAATACCAGGAAATCATGACGCTGTGCAGCTTGCCGATCCGCAGCCGGCTTTGCCTAAAGAGCTTATAGGGGATTTCAGCAGGAGCAATGTGCATTTCATACCAAGCCCTTCGTATGTAGAAATAGAGGGCTTGAAAACTCTCATTTATCACGGAACTTCATTGGATTCCGTGATACATAGCATAGCTGGATGCAGTTACTCCAGGCCTGAAGAGGCGATGATAGAGATTCTCAAGCGCAGACATGCCTCACCAATATATGGACATAATCCCATAGTGCCAAGCAAGAAGGACATGCTCGTTATGCAGGATACTCCGGATATACTGCACATGGGCCACGTACATAAGAACGGGCTTGGCGAGTATCACGGCACACAGGTAATAAACAGTGGTACCTGGCAGGGCAAGACAAGCTTCCAGGAGAAGATGGGACACATGCCTACGCCCGGAATACTTCCTGTTTATGAGACTAAGAACGGCGGCGTTGTAAACATTGACTTCAATAGGTTGTAAGAATGGACAATAATGAGTATTTTTCATCTCTTTCTGAAGGCTTCAATGAGGCATTTGGTATAGCAAAGAATGCAAGACTTAGGGGCCTTGATCCTAGAAGAGAGGTTGAGATAATACCTGCAGCTGACCTTGCCGGAAGAGTACAGGGCCTCATAGGGATAAGAGGCATAGAAGAGCTTATACATAAGAACGAGGATGGAAAGAGCAGGAATGCGCTTGCTTTTGCAGTGGTAACTGAGATATGCACAAATGATAAGTACTCAGGCTATGATAAGATAAAGAGAGTAGAGCTTGCACTTAGGGTAGGTACTGCAATAATAACGGAGGGGGTTCTTGTTGCCCCTACAGAAGGCATAAGCACAGTAGCCATGTACAAGAACCAGGATGGTACATCGTGCCTAGCTGTGCTTTATGCAGGGCCGATACGCGGCGCTGGAGGCAGCTCTGCTGCGTTGTCTGTTGCGCTTGCCGATAAAGCAAGACAGCTGATGGGAATCGGGGAGTATAAGCCGACAAAGAGAT
>DAHWQN010000001.1 GCA_027340645.1 Microcaldota archaeon | reverse complement strand
TCCCAACGGTTCTAGAGCTGCACATGATGCGCGTTGCAGCCGTGGGCACATTGATATGCAATAACTGGACAGGTTCTGAAATAAGGAAAAATAATATAATAGCTGTTTTGCTAATACACGATCTTGGCAATATTGTCAAGTTTGATCTTGATTCCAGAGATAAGAGGAAGCTGTTCCTTGAGGAAAAAGACCTGGATTACTGGAGAAAGATAAAGGCAGAAGTAATGACAAAATACGGCTCAGAGGAACATGAGGCAACCAGCAACATGGCAAGAGAGCTAGGAATTGATAAAGATATGCAAGAACTTCTTGATGGAATGAGCCGGTATGAAGGAGACCGCAAAGGCATGTCAAATGAAGAGTATACTGAGGTGTGCATATGCGCATATGCCGATCTCCGCGTTGCACCTTTCGGTGTGGTTAGCGCATCTGAACGCGTGCAGGATCTTATATACAGATACACTGGAAGGTCTAACGAAGCAGTGTTCAAGGAACTTCTAGAAACTTCACCAAAACTTGAAAACTATATATTCAAGCACGTCTCAATAACTCCAGGCAAGATAACCGAGGAATCCACTGCCCCTATAGTTGCAAAATTTAGGAAGTAAAGCATAAATATCAGGCAAGTCAATATGTTAATGAGGATATGGCAATAACGGCAAAATCCACTAACGGGCAAGCAAGTACAAATCAAAATAAGGGACCAGCAACAATCGCTCTTACTACAGCATCGCAAATCGAGCTCTTAGAGAAATTGAAAAAAGAGTGCGACAGCATAACCAATTCAGCACAAGTATTCTCAAGGCCAAGGGAGAAACAAGACGGCGATAAAAAAATCGAGATTCCTATTGAGAAACTCACAGAAACAGACAGGAGAAAATTAAACGAGCTTAACGTAAATTTTCATGCGAAAATTGCTGTAATGGCCCATGAACTTGAGAAGATGAGCGAAGCTGAGGCCAAGGCCGGAAACAAAGAAGCTGCAGAAAAACTCAAGAACACTGCGCTTGCAATTGAAGATTTCACCAAAATCACAAATAACAGCATAAAAGAGGTTATACATGTCCAGGAATCCGCATATGGTTCTGATTATAAGTTAAAATATATGGATATCAATGGAACCATAGTTTCCCACAACGGCATCACGGCCCCACTCCACGAGCATCTTCATGGGCATCTTTTTAAAAATCCTGAAGTTACTGAGGCATCATTCATAGAAGAGCTCAAGGACACAGAATTAGAAAAAAAGCTAAATGAAAAATTCATTAATCTAAAATCTCTAGCAAAAGGCAACGAAGCGCGTGATATTTATGGACTTCTTGCACTCAGAGATGCGCTGAAAAATGTAGAGCGTAAACCCGGCAAACAAAATACAGACCAAAGTACGGAATCAAATACTGAAGAAATTAACGAATTAAATAAAATCGTGGATGATTTTAAAGAAAAAGTTTACAAACAGGAAGCTAAAATCAAGGCTTTGGAATCAGATAACAGCGTGCTGCAAGCTGTCATAGGCGCGCTGCAGTCAGATAACAATAAACTCATAGGCCAACTTCAAGAAGAAGTTAAGGCAACTGCAAAAGCTAAGAAGGAACTATCCGAATTAAATAAAGTTGTGGATGATCTTAACGGAAAAATTTCCAAACCATCGGCCGAAAACAATACGCTGCAATCAGAAAAGAGCAAACAGGAGACAGTCATAGAAAAACTGCAGTCAGATAACAGTACTCTCAAGGCGCAGCTTCAAAGAGAAACTGCAGCGACTAAGAAGGCAAAGAGGGCCGTTTTGAAAGCAGAGACTGAAAAAACTGAAAAGCAAATTCTTATAGAGGAAAAAGAGAAAGAAAATTCTGCACTTAGATTAAGGGTCAAAGAACTTCAGGATGATATCAACAAAAGTAAAGGAAGCCAAACTACCACCCAGAATCCTTCTTCAGAGTCAAAAGCCTCAAAATCAGAAGAAGATACATCCGATCAGCGCTATGCTGAAGAGGGGGTTCCTCGTCCAGAGAATTAAATGCTCTGTGGCAGAAGCACAGCAACACGGCAGTGCAGTCTACGCACGTTTTATATAGTTTTTGCTGTATAATACTACCTGCCAATTAGGCTAGTTTTCCCGCAAACACTGCAGACTGCAGGAGGGATCAATATGGCAATATCGTTGGATGAGTTCAGCAAGTTCATGGCCGAGAACAAGGGCCAAAGGAAGTTCAAGCAGAGCGTAGAGCTTGCGATAAATTTTAAGGGCATAGACTTTACGAAACAGGACAATAGGCTGAATATAGAGATAATGCTTCCAAATGGAAAGGGCAAGACCCGCAAGATGCTGGTATTCGCTACTGAGAGGAATATATTAGATGATGCCAGAAAGAATGACATAACAATTATAGATGGAGCAGAGATACCGCGCATAGCAACTGATCAGGCCCGCATGAACTCGCTTCTTGAATACGACATGTTCGCGCAGCCAAATCTGATGCCTACTATAGCAAAGGCGCTTGGTCAGTTTCTAGGGCCCAGAAACAGCATGCCAAAGCCTCTTCTGTCCGTGTCAAGCCTTAACACTCTGGCAGGAGAAGCGTCAAAGCGCATAACAATACGCAGCAGGGGCAAGTACCTTCCTACTGTTCACACGGTAGTGGGCAGCGAGGATATGGAACCTAAGAAGGTATACGATAACATAAATGAGGTACTTAACAAGATAAAGGCAAAGGTAGGCCAGAACAATGTTAGGTCAGCGTATGTGAAGCTGACTATGTCGAAGCCGATGAAGGTAATGTAGTTGATATTATGTTGATAAGGTCGCAAAAGGCAAAATTAGTCGAGGAAATGGTCAGGAAGGCCAAGACCTACAAAGTGGCAGGAATAATGCCAATCGACGCGCTGCCTGACCGCCTTGTAAAGAAAGTCAGGAATGAGCTGAAGCCTGATACTATAATAGTAACCGGGAGAAAGAACCTGCTGATGCGGATAACTGATCAGGCGGATTTGAAGAAGCTGCAGCAGTACATAACAGGGACAGTAGCGCTTGTCCTCTCAAATAAGGACCCTATGGAGTTGAACAGTATAGTAAGCCAGAATGTGCTTAAACTACAAGCAAAGCCGGGCCAGATAGCCCCTTCAGACATACGCATAGAATCCGGAGAGACAACGATTGCTCCAGGTCAGGCAGTTACAGAGCTAAAGACAGCTGGCATAGATGTTCAGATACAGAAAGGTAAAGTAATAATATCAAAAGCAAAAGTGCTTGTCCCAAAAGGGCAGAAGATCAGCCTTCCTGTGGCAAAGGCATTGAAAACACTTGATATAGCTCCATTTGAGGCCAAGGCGCAGTTTATGGCATTGATGGAGGGTGACATAATATTCACTGAAGACGTATTCAAAATCAATTCAGCTTTTGTGCAGGAGAGCATTATGCTCAACTTCCGTTCCGCTTATCTGCTTTCCATTGAGATAGGATACGTGACAAAGTATAACATAGAGGAATTCATAAGCAGGGCATTCAGAGGTGCACTGGCTATAGGGGTAGAGGCAAAGATACCGGAAGGCGAAGCAGCGGAGAAACTTGCAGGCATAGCAGCACTGCAGGCAAACGCCCTTAATGCGCTTGTACCAAAGACTGCTCAAGAGAAAAAGGAGTAATATCATACTAAAGGTGAAATGAATGGAGTACATATATGCAGCACTGTTGCTTGACTCGGCAGGAAAGGAAATAAATGAATCCAGCCTTGAGAGCGTGGTGAAGGCAGCTGGCATAGAACCAAATGATGCCATGGCAAAGGCCGTGGTGAGTTCCCTTAAGGGAGTTAACATAAAGGATGTAGTGAAGAATGCGCAGAGCGTTCAAGTAGCTGCAGCTCCTTCACATGGCGCTGCGCCAGCAGCCAAGGCCGAGGCTAAGAAGGAAGAGCCTGAAAAGGTAAGCGAAGAGCAGGCAGCTGGTGGATTAGCAAGCCTGTTTGGCTGAGTCCATGTTTTTGCGCAATCATTGCGCATTAACATAAATGGTTAGCTTTGCTTCGTGTAAAGACGAATGCAGGCTTACATTTAAAAAACCAAAGTGTCAAAACAACTTAAAGGCGTATTGAATGCAAGTGTATGTAGAAAAACCAAAGTGCACAGGATGCTCACACTGCTTTGATGTGTGCCCTGTAGCCGTCTTCGAGATGAAAGATAGGGAAAGCCCGGATGTTAACTCGGACGCTGCTCCAGAAGAGTCGAAATGGAAGGGATCGCATCTGCCTGAAGTGACTGCGAAATGGCAAAACGTCAAAGACGGGCACCATCACTTTGCGGAGAAGTTCGAGGGTGGTTCAGGAGGAATATCCGTAGCGCTCAATGGCCCATCCTGCATACTCTGTCAGGCATGCCTTGTAGAGTGCGAAGGCGAGTGCATAGTCATAACTGATGACGCCGGCAACGTATACAAATCAATATACAAGTGAGTCTCGTGTCAGAAAAGGTACGCTGCGCGCATATTCTGGTTGAGAAGCAAAGTCTAGCCCTTGAGATAGAGCAGAAGCTGAAGAACGGTGAGTCATTCAGCAAACTCGCAGAACAATACTCAATTGACGGCTCAAGAAAGCGCGGCGGAGACCTCGGTGAGTTCTCAAGGGGAGTAATGGTCAAGCCCTTCGAGGATGCTGCTTTCAGTCTCAAGGTCGGTGAAGTATCTGGACTTGTGAAGACGCAGTTCGGATATCATATAATAAAACGGCTGAGTTGAACTCTCAGTTTTTATAAACAAGCGGTTCATTCATCTATTAAGCACTCCGCTGTTGAATATCCCGTTGAGAAATGGCTGCATTTATTATAAACTTTTGTTTATAACCTATCTATGCGAAGTTCCAGAATCGAAAAAGGTATAATATTCGCCATATTATCCTCAGTGTTTTCTAGCACTGCTACGGTTGTTGCCAGTATAGGAACCCGCGACCTTTCTCCACTGCTGTTTCTCTCAGTAACAGGCCTAATAAGCAGTATCATTCTGTTTCTCTACTCATATGCGAGAAGAGAGGGCCTTACGCGCAAATCCATAAAGAAGAATGCAAGGGACATATTGCACGTCACGGTCCTACGGTCGTTCATCGGACAGTCATTCCTGATGGTGGGCATTAGTCTGACAACAGGAATAGTCGCAATATTCTTCACAAAGATGGAACCATACTTCGTACTTATATGGAACTGGATACTTGGAAGGGAGAGAATTAAGAGACGACATCTAGTGTTATTGCTGATTCATTTATTCGGGGCATTTCTTCTTATAAGCGGCGGAGTGTTAACATTAGGCAGCAACGAGCTCGGCGACCTTCTGATAATAATTGCTGTTGCATTATTAGCACTATCATATATCCCAGGAAAGCGCCTTTCAAAGTCAATCGGTGCAATAAACTCAAATGCGATGACCACAGGCACCGCGGCTTTGGTCATGCTGCCAATCTCAATAGTCGTATTTGGATATTTTGGTGAAAGCATACATCCGATAGGCTGGGCATACGCACTTACAGTAGCGCTTCTGTTCAATGTTTTCGCTCTCACACTCTGGTATGCCTCTTTAAAGACTGTTAAGGGCTGGATAGTTTCAGCACTTCGTGCAATCGGCCCTCTTGCAGCAGCTCCATTCGCATTTTTTGTTTTCGGGCAGGTATTGGGTGCAGTACAAATAATAGGAGCCTCTATTATAATCGCTACATCGTATATCATCTCACGTGAAAACAAGAAATAGAAGTTATGTATGGCATACGCTTCCGGAATGCAACTATCCTGTTGAAGCAACAACATGGTGCATTGCGGCCTCAATAGACCTTCTCCTCGCTTCTTCCTGCCTTCTCAGTTCAGGTCCGATTTTTGCATAAAAATCATTCCAAAATCTTTCAGCGTCTTCCTGTGTCTTGAAAAGCGGCTTGCCTCTTACCGGCTTACCGTCTTTTCTAAATAAAAGGAAAAGTTCCTGCCCTTCGCCATTCTTGCTTCTATGTCTCGGCATCAGATCAACTTATTGAATACCATGATTGCACAAAATATAATAACTGTGCAGTAGTATAATCAATTATGCGAACAACAGGAAATTTACGTCTGCAATCCGCAGTAGACTATCTTACAACATACGGCTGGGCAATAATAGTGATATCAATCTCTCTTGCGTTCATATACTTTTACGTTCAAGGACAGGTTCTTTTATCTTCTTCAACATGCGCCTTTGGCACGGTATTAAGGTGTACTGATCTCATTTTTGGCTCAAATTCAATGGGCACATATGTTCAGATAACACTCGCCAACGGACAGGAATATGCGATTGCCAATGTTGTCGCTGCGCTAAATCTGACAAATTATGGCACTTATACGATGAGTTGCTCACCATACTACGTGCTTCCGGGAGGTAAGATAATGTGCACTGTGCCTTCTAGGCTTCCAGTTCTAGGCATAAATACCGGTGCGAGTGGTTATTTAGTCGTCAATGAGAGCGTGTGCACAGTACTCGGCAGTACATCATGCCAAACACACATCAGAGAGAGCTTTAACGGAACGTTTAGCTCAACAGTCGGTCCCTCAATAACGCCAATATCCTGTACAATGAATGCAAATACGATTCCTTCGTCGCTTGTATTTGGAACAGCATCAACGGTATATGCAAATGTTCTGATATCGGGCCAACCAGTTGCAGGCATAACTGTCGGATTCTCAACTACATCCACGCATGCATCATTTAGCCAGGATTATGCTCTAACAAATGCGAATGGCACTGCAAGCGTATCCGTATTCGACACACAAGCAGAGAGCGTTCCAATAACAGTTAACTCGCTTGCGGGCTGCATGGCATCAAACACGCTTACTTTCACTTAGATTTCATTTGCAGCAGATTCTATTGCGAAAACTTCTTGATAAACATTAGCCAGGCCATGCGCAATCCCCAAAGAAGCTTAGATTTTGCGAGTTTGCTCCTCCCCTGCTTTCTCACGTAATACTTTATGTCGACCTCACTTATCCTATAACCGCGTTTTGCAAGCTCAACAGCGAAGAATCCTATGCCTATCCTGTACGGTTCAATGTTCTTTATGCTCTCAAAAGCTTTTCTGTCCATTGCAAATAAGCCAGTCAATATGTCATGTATTCTTCTGCCATAAAGGAAACTAAACATGCCACTCAATGCATTATTGCCGAATATTATGTAGTTATCCATCGCGTTTTTTTGAATTCCAGACATCCTGTTGCCCATTACCATGTCTGCCTTTCCTGCACTTATAAGCTCTTTTGCTTTTTTCAGGCCGGCGATTTCATGTGTGTCATCGGCATCAATGCTCAGTAAAATATCTCCCTGGGCGGCTCTCAGGCCTTCCATTACAGCATTCTCGACTCCTTTGTCCTTCTGCTTTATTATAGTTACACCGGTCTTCCTGAGCGTTTTTTCGTACTCAAGAGAACTTTTATCTACAACGATTATTTCAAGGCTCTTGCCGAAAAGCTTCCTGGACTCGTTTATTACGTGAAATATGCCTTCCTCTTCTATGTTTGGAAGAACAAGGCTTATACTTTCAGTCATGAAACCAGTGATTACTATTCCACGAAAACGTTTAATAAGGTTCGGAGTGGTGATTACAGTATGCGTTATGTGGTTGCGTTCGGGGGCAATGCGATAGGAGAAGAGCTAAGCTCTTCTGCAGCAAGGTTCATCATCAAGCTTTACAAAAAGGGCCATGAGATAATAATAACACACGGCAACGGGCCGCAGGTTGGTCTCCTCTCTGAAGTGGAGAACAAGCCTTTATCTATATTGACTGCACAGACACAGGCAGAGATAGGCACTATAATACAAGCCGGGTTGGCGCGCAGCCTTGCATCACGTAAGCTGGAGCATAACACACCCATAATAATAACAAGATGCACAGTCGATGGGAAAGCGCCTGAAATGAAAAATCCCTCTAAGCCAGTGGGCAGGTTTCTCACACGTGCACAGGCAGACTCCCTGAAGAGAAGGGGAATGAGTGTCAAGATGCTAATCGGTGGTTACAGGCGTGTTGTTCCATCACCAGTGCCTATCGATGTTCTTGAAATGGATGTCATAAGATACGTGCTTAGAAACTCAAAAATAGTGATAGCAGGAGGAGGCGGTGGCGTTGCTGTCACATTAAGCAAAGACGGCATACAGTACATAGATGCTGTAATAGACAAGGACTATGCCTCAAGTCTTATAGCGCGAAAGGCACATGCCGATTCATTGATAATACTTACCAAGACGGATGGCGTGTATACGGGTTTTGGAACTCCATCTCAGAAATTGATTAAAAAGGCAAGTGTAAATGAGCTGAGGCATTTCGTTGAGCTTGGCGAGTTTGAGCAAGGAAGCATGCTTCCGAAGGTGCGCGCCTGCATAGATTATGTAAGCAAAACAGGGAAAAGAGCCCTCATAGGAAATATAAAATCTGCAGGAAGCTCAAGCGCTACTCTTATAGTTCCGTGACCTTATCGCGTTTGCAACATCATTCTGGCTTGCATCTGTCTTGATTCCGTCCTTGTCAAACTGTGTCCTGCTGACTGTGAAGTTCCCTTTTCGAAGAGTATCAAATACATTGTCCATAGGAACTGAACTCATGTGCAAAATCCCTGTTGCCTTTGGTATGGAATAAAAGAACGGTACATCAAACTCGTTGTATATCCTTGAAAGTATAGTATCAATGCCGCTGCCTTTTTTCTGATATGCATTTCTGTGCAGCATGGTCTTTACTATATTTTTATCATATAATGCACCAAGATACATAGGTCCAAAAGCCTCTGTTTCTGCACCGCAACTTTTGCATTTATGCTCAAGGATTGGCGCAATCCCTGCCGCATAGGAAAACGAACGGCACTTCTTGCAGAATGTTGCAAAGCCGCACTGCCTGACAGAATCTACTGCCTTCTTAGCTCCAGAGTGCAGCCTTAAAAACACGCGCATGTAGTGCATGTCTGATATGCTGAGCAGCGTCTCTATGCCGAAGTTGTATTGTGATGCAGCTCTGGCAATGAAGCACAGGAGTACTCTTATCCCGGATTCCTTACAAAGCTCGTTGTGCATCGGTTTTGAGCCGTAAAGCTTCAAGCATGCATTGGAGTGCGCGCCGCAAAGA
Source organism: Microcaldota archaeon (assembly GCA_027340645.1). GTDB lineage: Archaea > Micrarchaeota > Micrarchaeia > Micrarchaeales > CABMGC01 > JAJZOD01. The sequence goes on along the minus strand of DAHWQN010000001.1, from coordinate 20,500 downwards.
ACTGCCGTATCCGTAGCTGTAATCATAAGCACCGTGTTGTCCCTTGATACTTTCAGTATATCGTTTATATAAGGTACCGGAGTCCCAAATGGATCAAGATCAATAACATCAAATTTCTCTGCCAAGCCTGAAGAGCAGTATGCCTGCACGCTGGCATTAAGGCACTTGAACATAAGCTTGTTCCTCTTTATGTTCCTGTTTGCGCTTTTAGCGGCGTCTCTGTTTATGTCAAGGGACACTATGTCACTAAACCCAGCTTCTTTAGCATATCTTATGCCACGCACTCCAGTTGCCGCAGTGCAGTCCAGAAGCCTGCCCTTCAGTCCTGCCGCATCGAGAAAAAGAACCGAGATATCCCTAAGCGTTTTCATTTTTGGGTTGAAGAATACCCCCGCGCTTAAGTATATGTCTGCGCTGCCCTCACGCAACGTTTCCATGTACAGCTACTCCTCCATATACGGTGCAAGGAAATACGTTATTTCAGCGTCTCCGATGCTGTACTTCATCTTGAGTGGCTCATTTGATTTTAGCGCCATGACTATATTGTTGCCTGCCGGGCATGATCTGACCATGTTCTCGAGGAACTCAAGGTTGAATGTTGATTCGGCGCCTTTCTTCGCATCGATTTTGCGCATTATTCCGCCTTCAGCATCGTGCAGCTCTTCAAGCTCTCCGGAATCCCCCCTCGCGCTGACTGAGAACTGATCCTTCGCTGACTTGAATGATATGTATGAAGAAATTAGGCTCGCATCCTTTACTATGTCCTTGAACGGCTCACCGTTTATCTCTACATTAGAGTCGAATTCTATATTAGGCTCTTTCTCTACGCTCTTCTTTACCTCTACCATAGGCAATCTGTACCTTCGCCTGGAACCCTGTCCTATAAATTCCAATGAGAGCTTGTTGTCTACGTCTTTCATTACAAGGGCTTCACCGTCGCGAGTCCTTGAAAGTATCTTGTTGAGATTCTCTATATTCAATCCTACATTCGCGTTCTTCTCTATGTTGAACTTTGAGAATGCCTTGCTCGGCATATTGAACGAAACCATGCTTATGCTGCTGGGATCCATCGCCTTGAGGCTTATGCCCTCCTTGGATATCGTGAACAAGCCTTCGTCAACCAGGCTTACTATTGCTGAAACGCAATCCTTCCAATACTTCGCATTATCTATCCTTATCTCAAACACTACAACCACCTAGGTAGAAACATACTATTATACAGCGATAATAATATATAACATTCTACATTTCCGTCGAATTTATGTATAGCGCCTATCTGTGCATAATTGCTGCTCAAGGGAAATGTTAACGATGTGAGCGGGAAATCCCATATCATTTATGGGCGGGATGAGAGCGAACCGCAGTAAAGGTATATAAGTATGCAGAATAAAACAGGAAACATGGAAACAATGCGTGCCTATAAGTTCAGGATATATCCTGACTTCAAAAGGCAGAAAGCGATAGACGGAAGTTTGGCTCTCGCAAAGGATTACTACAACCTCCTCCTTGAAAAATCAATAAACTCTTATAAGTCAGGCAACGCATCAGTATCTATGAGTATGCTGAATAGGTATGCAAAAGAGATTGAAAAGGATAAGAAGTTCAAACAAATATATTCGCAGACAAGATGCCAGATAAGATATAGGGTTCTCCGTGCATACCAAAATTTCTTTAGGAGATGTAAGCAGAAGAAATCAGGAGCAAAAATAAAGGTTGGATTCCCTCGTTTCAGAAGTGCAGACAGATACAAATCACTTACATATCCGCAGAATAATGGTTCATTTTCAATAGAAAAGGGAAGGCTTAGGATTTCACGGATAGGCACAATGCGTATAGAACAGCATAGGAACGTTGTCGGCAATGTAAAGACCATGACGATAAAGAAAGAAAGCAATGAATATTACGCAATCTTCACCGCAGAACAGATAATTAATCCGCAAAAAGTAAAAGACACAAATCCAGTCGGCATAGACATGGGACTGAACAGCTTCGTTGCCTTATCTGATGGCCAGATGATTCAGAAGCCAAAGTTCTTCAAACGGAAGGCAAAGAGGATTGCAAGATGGCAAAGAGTATTAGAAAGAAGAACGAGTAGGATTGACAAAAAGATGAGAAAGGAGCAATCTAAAAGAAGGCAAAAAGCAAAAGAAAAACTACAAAACGAATGGAATAATATAACCAATCAATCAAATGATTTCATGCACAAACTATCAGAGAGGCTGGTTCACGGAAGATATACCTCATTCGCAGTAGAGGATTTGAATATACAAAATATGGTAAAGAACCGGAGCCTCGCCCAGTCAATCCAGAATGCTTCATGGAACAGGTTCATCCAAATGCTTTCATACAAGGCTGAAAGTGCTGGTTTGAGAATAGAAAAGGCGGATGCAAGGAACACGTCAAAGGAGTGCAGTAATTGTGGCAATGTACAAGACATACCACTTTCAGAGAGGACATACAACTGCCAGAGATGCGGGATGTCAAAGGACAGGGACGTAAACGCATCGATAAACATATTGCACAGGGCAACTACCCTCGGACAGAGGGGAAGTCACGCTCAGGGAGAGAGTGTAAGACCTCAACAGGAGGCAACTCTCGAAGAACTGAGAACCGATAAAACACATCCTTTGCAGGATGCAGTGATTGTATGAATGCAGAGGAAGCCCACACCGTTTATGAGTGGGAGGATGTCACATATTTTGCAGTAGCTGTTTAGCTTAAGGGACCAGTATGGGTAAGCATATCTATGCATTAATCTGCCTTGCAGTTATGTTATCACTGAACATGGCCTTTTCATACTATTGGTTCCAGTTTGGCGCACGAGGCGGATCCAGCGCTCTAAACAATAATGGTGCAGGAATTACCATCCAAACTGTAGTGCCGCAAGACATATCTGATGGATCAATAGCCTTTTGGGTTGGAGAAGACCTCAGCAATGGCGCATTCATACAGATAGGATACTTAATAGAGAATCAGTCCGGCGAATATCCTTCACTGTGCACGCAGAGCAGCTGTTCCGGCTACCAGCAACTTACTGCAGGAGAAGCAGAATGGTTCTACGAGTATTTTCCATCATCCTCATTTGACACGTTTCTCGGTGCCATAGGCCCTGACGGCTCTGCAGGAAGTAACGGTACTTTCAACAACTATTCCTTTTATTCCACCGGCAAGACCTGGACTTTCGCCTTTAATGGCAATGTGATAGGCAATGTTACTTTAGGTACTAGCTCTTCTGGTCAAAATTCACCTATAGCTTTTGGAGAAATAGCAAATACAACAACAGCGTCGCAGACCGTTAATCACGTCGAATTCAAGAATCTCGGCTTCTACCAAAACGGCCAATATCTTCTTGTACCCAAAGGCTATTCCTATGTTGGATATGGCGTAGGCAGCAGCACACAACTCTCAGAACCCTACGGTGTCATGGAAGTCGCGAATAAAATTAACAACTTCATTACGGGCTCGAATCTTCCAAAACCGCAGAACAATACCCAGCTCTGGACATTAGGATATCTCTTAAGCATAATATCAAAATATGGCAATGTCAAAAATGTAACAGAGTACTTTGCATATAGCAGCGCTAACATAAGCGCACCTCAAATATTATACACAGAACAAGGTTCCAGGGGCATATTCGTGCAATGGAAGGGACTCGGATATGGTTCATACTCTGGCACTTCAAACCAGACTACGGTATTTATGGGATCAAACATAACCGAACAGATGGTATTTCAACAGCAATATCTGCTTAATGTCTCATCGAAGTATGGGAGCACAAGCGGCGGAGGATGGTACAATGCCAATTCAACGGCAACTTACTCTGTAAATTCCAATACTATATACCAAAATGCATCATCAAGGCATATATTCGAGGGATGGAGCACAGGCGAGCGCAACTTATCTGGGTCTGTCGAGCTCACAGGCCCTAAGAACGCAAGCGCAGATTGGATGCAGCAGTACCTTATCAATGCAACTTCAGATTATGGCAATGTCTTAGGTTCAGGCTGGCATGACATAAACTCGGTCGCTGAGCTCTCTCTCACGAATCCAATAATAAACATAAGCGGCACCGAGCGGATGGCGTTTTACTCTTGGAACAATGGCTCCAAGTCAAGAAACATATCACTTAGCGTAAAGAGCCCATTAACGCTGCATGCATTATACAAGAAGCAGTACCTCATCACATTACAGGCCGTAGACGGCAACGGCAATCCAATTAATGCTACAGACTTCTCTATAGACAACAGCACGTATTCCGGCCCAGCATTCATCTATTCTGGAGTCCAGTACAATGTGCAAAGCGCTTATTACAAAGGGTTCAAGCTTGCTGTTAACAATAACATAACTATAAATTCCAGCTCTGAGGCATTCATACACCTGCCTCTTTATCCTGTATACATACAGACAACCGACTTATTCGGCATACCAGTCAATGCCTCAGTTGATCTACAGTTAGAAAATGGCTCACAGATACGGACTTACTCCGGCAGGAATGGCACTGTTGTAATATCAGATGCACCATATGGCGATGCAACAGGCTCTGCAATGTTTTTCGGGATTAATCAATCGATATCTTCAAGTGGCGGCACAGTCGTGCATTTGCTTTACATATCCCTTTTCGACATCGAGGTATTCATAACAGCAATAGTGATATCTGCACTGCTCTACATAATAATATCAAGGACTGTGCATAGGCGCAAAGATAAAAAGGACCGGGCCTCTTCACAATCTCTGGAGTATGACAAGAAGCAATGATAATCGATTCGCCTAGTAAACCATTAACTTGAATTGCGGGTCAGTAATGCAAGAAGATATATAATAATGCAAAACAGAAATGAAAACATTGGGCTTCCAATATTCATGTAAAAAGGTGTTTGAAATGAACGTTGCGATAATAGTACCTCCGCAGGATTTCCGGGACGAGACCGTATCAAGAGCTGTGAATCTTTTGGAAAAATGGGGAGTCAACGCGATAGTGGCAAGCAGTACAACTGGACAGTGCACAGGTTATCATGGTGCAAAGTTCAAGTCCAATATACTGCTTAAAGATGTAACAACTGAAAACTTCGATGGAATAATCCTGCCGGATGGTCCGGGGATAGAGTCTTACAAGACATACGATGACAGGCACCTGCTCGACATATTAAAGCACTTTAACTCCAGGGAGAGGCCTATAGCGTGCGTCGGCAATGCGCTTAAGGTACTTGCAAGGGCAAACATCATATCAAACATAAAGGTGGCAAGGCCGACAGATAAGGAAACTGCAAGGCTTGTGGACTTATTCAGGGGTGTGATAACAGACAGTGATTTTGAGGCAAACGGGAATATAATCACATTGAGCAGTAATGACCATATGGAGTCCATAATCGATGCGATTCTCGACAGGCTAAACATCAGGTAAACGCCTACGAGCGTGTTGTCCTGCCGCACGCAGAGCATTTGTAAAATGCACTCTTTCCAGATACCCTGACAATGCAAGTTTTTCCTGGTATAAGGACCATATGGCACTTCTGGCATATTCCATGTTTCACTTTTGCAGGGAGTTTTATTTTATAATGTCTGCTTATCTCCAGTGCTATTGAAATGTACCTCTTTGATAACTTTATATCGTATTCAGTGCCATTATCCGCACGTTCTTCGGCAAATCGGAATAATCTTAATATCCTCGACTCACAGACCTGCCGCTCTATACTATTCAGCTGCATAACAAACAACTAAATATTTATTTGCAGATAGAAGTTAAAAAACGTTTGCAGAGTGGCACGCATGGAGCATTTTGCGCTTTTCGATTCGAACAATACTGTGGCGAGAGATGTCAAGGACATATCAAAATACGTTTCAGAGTCTATAATGAATATATACGGATTGATAGTTGATGTAGATCTAAAGAGGTATCCAGGCATGTCTTCAAAAGAGCTGGCCCTTGAAATTCTTAAGGAGAACGGCCTGAAGGAGCAAGAGATATCTGAGCGCCTTAATAGATTTCTTGAGGATCTCCCTTATTCTTACTACAATGTGGCATGGAGTGACAGGATAACCGTAGCTGAAGGAGCGGTGCAGCTGCTCGATGAATTAAAGAGAAATAATATTGGTTTAGGTATAACCACCGGAGAGCCGCAACGCATATCTAAGATGCGACTTGACAAGGTTAAACTATCAGATTACTTCACTTTTGGCTCATATGCAGAAGATGGCATATCGCCAAGGGAAATAATAGATGCTGCGCTTAATCGTGCATCGTCCGAACTCGGTCTCCAGGCCGAGGAGGGATTCTATTTTTCACCATTCCCAAGATTTATAAGCGCCGGGCGAGAGGCAGGACTATACACTGTCGGGGTTCCCGGCGTATTCAACACTATGGATCTCTCATCTGCCGGTGCCAATGAGGTACTGCAGTCATTTAAGGACAAGCCTAAAATGTTCAAGGAATTGTAGCTATCTTGCAAGGCCGTTTCCTTTATTCACAAAACTGTCAACATCTGCCTTTGAGTGCAGCAGTTCTTTGCTTTTGTAGATATCTTGATACTGCCACTGCGTGCTGAATATCTTCTCCATGAACTCCGTATTAAAACCTGCGCGCTCTCCATCAGCAAGCCTCAATATGTCATTGACTAAAAACTCAGAAGTATCTGATCCATGTGGGCAATCTGTAACAATATCAACACCGTCTTTGGCAAGAGTCCAACAGCCGCGCATGCCCGTTGTGGCTTCCATGTCATTGTTCAGATAGTCCAACTCTAAGTATGCTCCAGACTCAAGATAAAAACGCACAGCCTTCTTATCAGCACCTACGCCCTTCGCTATTCTTATGACTCCCTGTACTTTACCAATGAACTGTCCTCCGCTTATTTCTACACTGGCTTCTATACCTGTTGGATTCTTCTGGTCATATTCCGTATTTGTTCTGTAAAGTTTTACATCTTTTAGGTCAATATCGGCAGCCCTCGCACCTCTGTATAATATCTCGAATGGATGTATCCAATCCATGAATAAGCCACCGCTGTCCATAGAAAAAAGCCAGGCGCTTCTCCTCTTGTCGTCTTCACGAATGCCTTCAAAGAATGTCGCAGAAACTCCTACTATTTTACCATACTCTCCTTCGAACCTCTTGAGCGTATCCCACAGGCGTATTGTCAATATCTTGTGAAGATAATGCAAGTGCAGGTAGGCCTTGTCCTCAAGATCATTATCACGTATGTATTTGACAACAGACCCGAATTCTTGCTTGTTGATGCCCCATGTCTTTTCTGTTATGGTTATCTTTCCTGCAGCTAGCGACTGGATAGTATGCGCCGCATGGTACTTATTCGGATTAGATATGTGCACTATGTCAAGTCCATTCAAAAACTCTTTAGGTATATCGGCATCAGGCTCCATCCTATAATAGTTATCTCCTGTTATTCCAACAAGCTTGAGCCTATTCGCTTTCCCATCTATCGGGCTTACGCCTATAACTTTTGCCAGGTGAATCCTTTCAGTCCGAGCCATACCCGAATAAAGGCGTTCAAACCAATGTCCAAATCCCACCGCACCTAATTCATATGCCATAAAATCACTCTTTTGTTACTCCATGCCCCCCGAATTCATGCCTCAGCGCAGCGAGGAACCTTCTACCATATTGCATATCATCCCTGCTGGAGAACCTGTTGAATAGAGCATTGGATATGGAGCCAAACGGTACTCCGTACTCCAATGCCAACATAGAGGACCATCTGCCCTCGCCTGTATCATCAACGTACGGCATTATGCCTGACATATCTGAATTGTTGCGCACTGCATGCTCAGAGAGCTCTATTAGCTTGCTGCTTATTACAGAGCCGTTGCTCCATGTTTTCAATAACGAAGCAATGTCTATGTCTTTGTACGGACCTCTCTTCACAAGCTCTAAACCCTCTGCTATGCTTTCCATCATTCCATACTCTATCGCATTGTGCACCATCTTTGTGAAATGGCCGGAGCCGGTGCCGCCTATATATGAGTATCCATCATTAACACTCAGATCCCTAAAGAGCCTTTCCAGCTTAGCAAATGCTGTCTTATCTCCGCCTACCATTATTGACATGCCGTTCAATGCGCCGTACGGCCCGCCGCTGCAACCGGCATCCAAAAGAAGTATGCCCTTCGCGTTAAGTACCTGCTTGTGCTTGATGTCTTCCTTGAAATATGAATTGCTTCCATCTATTATCGTGTCTCCTTTGTCCAGGACCTCCGCAAGATGCATTATAGCATCATCAGTGGCATCTCCAGCTGGAAGCATGAGCCACACTATTCTTTCATTACTGTTACCTAGTTTTGATACCAGGTCAGCAACTGAATCGGCACCAGAAGCTCCCTCCTTCACAAGTTCATCAACAGGTCCTTTTGACCTGTTGTAAACTACGACTGTATAACCCTTTCCTATGAGCTGCCTTGCTATGTTGCCCCCCATCTTTCCGAGTCCGAAAATGCCGATTATTTTCTCAACCATATGACTACCTCTGCCAAGACGATAATATTACGCCACTCGTGCTTTTATAAGTGTGCGCATACGTTTTCTACATAAGTAAAGACCCAATTCTGGATCTTTTGTGGCTGCGCATCACTATACAGCTTCCATTGCCATAAGTCATCCAATTGCTTGTCAGGAATGCGCAGTAAGTAATATATACTTGTACAGGCAACTTCTCCGTATAATACTTCAGTGTTGCTAATGGAAAGGAAAAAACTTCTGCGATATGTTTTGGCAGGAATAATTGCAGTTATCATAATTGCAATCGCACTGTATCTAAACTTCAACGGCGCAGCTTTGGGAATAGTGCAGGGCATAAGCGAGTGGCTTCCGATAAGCAGCAAGACGCAGATAATGATCGCCTCTTCGTATTTACTCAACCTAAACTTAAACATAGCAAGCAACTTCTCGTTAGTGTACGCCTTCGGCCTGTTCATGGAAATAGGCACAATACTTGCAGCGCTTATCTACTTCAGGAAGGATGTTGTGAATCTTTTTAAGTACCTTTTCAAGCGAGGCAATCCTGCTGACAAGAACCTATTCAATTATGTTATAATATCAACAATAGTCACGGGATTGGTAGGCGCACCTTTGTATCTCGTCGTTGACTCTCTCAACGGAGCTTACAACCTTGGCATACCCATGCTTATACTCGGCGGAGTGCTGATACTCGATGCTATACTAATAAAGATAGCGAGGTCCAAGTATGCCGTGAACAAGGACAGGCGAACGCTTCAGAATCTTGGGATAAAAGAGTACATACTTGTCGGCTTTGCACAGGCGCTTGCAGCGCTTCCGGGTGTTAGCAGGTCAGGTGCAACTACAAGCACGCTTCTACTGCTCAACGTAGATGCAGGAGATGCGTTCAGATTGTCATTCATAGACATGATACTTGCTACAAGCGGTGCTGTAGTTCTCACTCTTGTAGCGAGCAGGCATCAGATCGCCCATGCTATATCTATTATAACGGTACCGGGGCTCATAATTTCAATAGTAGTAGCCACTACTATAAGCCTGTTCCTGATAACGTTCCTTCTTAACGAGGCGAAGAAATCAAGAATACTCTACATAACCGCAGCGCTCGGAATAATAGCAATAATCGGCGGAATACTATCACTAATGCTTGCAACCGGCGGCGCGGCCGCAGCGCTGTCGTGACGTTACCTGAGTATCTCTTCCACGGTCGCATCAGCGAGTATCTTCATTGTGTCGAAGATCCTCAGACTCGAATGCTTCGGTATTAGGAGCTGCAGGTCTGTGCAGGCGAGAACCACGCAGTCAACTCCTTTATCATCAAAACCATTTATGATGTTTATGAGCCCTTCCCTGTCCCTATTGTTTTGTTGGCCATTTACGAGGTTTAGTATATACTTCCCCATCTTTTCCTGTTGAAGACCATCCGGGGTCTCATAAGCTATGCCGTTTTCCTTGAGTGCGTTTTCGTACAACTTGTTCCTTATTGTTGCTGATGTCGATACAATACCGACCCTTTTGAACTCATTTTTCTTTAGGAACTTTACTGTTTCCTCTACAATGCTCAGTACTGGAACTTTTACGGATTTCCTTATTTCTTCTATGAACACGTGAAGAGAATTGCACGGCATGACTATGAAATCTGCGCCCGCCTTTTCCAAGCGCCTCGACTCACTAATTAGGAACGGAATATATCTATCGGCGCCCTTGTTTCTAAGAATAAGGTCCTCCTCAACGGCATATGGCAACGGCACGCTAGAGATTATGACTCCTGGCCTTTGGCTCTTGTCCCTTTTCATACACGAGAATATCACATCTAGGTAAAACTCCGATGTCGTCTCAGGTCCAAGACCGCCTATTATGCCCACTGTTTTCATACGAATAAATCAGCGTATAATGCTTTAATATTTTCCTTCGAACAAAAAACAAGAAAGCGAAGCAAGCTTGACAATATCTGGAATTTAGTCGAGCTACGCTAAAAACTGAACGCGCGTCTAAAACAGTTCAAGCCCAAACTCCTTAAACTCCATGAAATGCTTTTTGTTGTTTGTGTAAAACTTGGCCTTGTTATTTATTGCGACGGCAGCTATCATGGCATCCATTCTTGCGATCTTCTTCCCTTTTCTCTCTAGTGCAAGTTCCAACTGCGGAGAGAGTTCAGCATCGCATTTCGTATAATCTAATATAGGTATTGCCGATAGCTCTTCAGGAACCTTTTTGTTGTATTTCATGACACCGTATAAAAGTTCATGTCGGTTTATTGAGGTAGTGCAAAAAGGCTCCATGCTACCTACTATGGCATCTAGTGCGACTTGTCCGCTCTCGGAATTTTTGTCGAATATCTCTATCAAAACATCAGTATCTACAATTATCACTGCCTTACCTCTGATCTCTTCGAAAGAATCTCATCAAGCATTTTGTCCTTGTTGTTGAATTCCATGCTGCCCCTAAGCTTAAGCAATGCGTCTATCGGCACAAGTATTTCCGCCAGGCGCTCGAATAGCTCACTGAAGCTCTCGTTCTCCTTCTTTATCCTAATAAGTTTCTCATATACCTCTGTCCTTATCGTTATCGTTTTTGTCATATTTCCACAGTTAAACATATGTTTAAACACATATTTAAACATTATTGAGTCTTCCAGCATAAGAATTCAAATAGCAAAAATGCATAGTCTACGCTAACCAATTCAAAAACAAAAAAAAAACAAGAAAGAGAAGCAAGCTTGAAAAAATATTAGGATTTAGTAACGGTACGCTCACAGGTTTAAAAGACTCAAAATGCGCTTCGTGTCAAGCGTGCTTATGCCTTGTTTGCCGTAATAATCCTTATCGTTTGTCCACACCGCATCGCAGCCAAGCGCGCGATAGCAAGCGACGTATGCGACATCCTTGGGATCATCGCTCATTATCCTCTTTGCAACCGGAATCTTGTCCTTGTATTCTTTATATGGAATTATTTCTATCTCTTCAAGGAGCAGCGCCAGAATCAGGCTGAATTCTTCTCTAGATAATCCTGACTTGCTTACTATGCTGCTTTCATGCGTTTGCAGCTCCTCCTTGACAAAATCCGGTGACACGAACTTGATTTTTCCTGAAATCAAGGCCTTTCTTGTCTTGCTGTTCCTGACAAGTGCGGCAATTATGATATTCGTGTCAACGACGACAATCATTCTATCCCATGACGCTTCGCAATTCCCTCCTTGATTTTCCTGCCTATCTCTATTGCGTCTGCCTCTGTGAGCTTGCTCTTCGAGAGAATACTATCCATTATCTCAAGTTTCCTGGCCTTGTCCCAGATTGCCTCTCTCGCTACTTCACTCCATCTTATCTCCTTGTGCCTCTTCATTATCAGCATAAGGTCCTCAGGTATTGCCAGAGTCATGTTCGTCATACTTAACACCCACTCATGATATAAGTAGAATAAGTATAAATACTTATCTCTTACGCAAAGCTTCAGCTAACCAATTCAAAAACAAAAAAAACAAGAAAGAGAAGCAAGCTTGAAAAAATATTAGGATTTAGTAACGGTACGCTCACAGGTCGCCGAAGCTCCCTGTTTACACGCCCGCTCTATCAAAGTCATGTACTATGACCACCCTAAGTGTCTCGTTTCGGATGCGGCTTCATCCTTAGATGCTTTCAGGATTTATCCGCTTAGCGCGTGGCTACCCGGCAGTGCCATAATGACAACCGGTCCACTAGAGGCGCCGTCGTCCCGTTCCTCTCGTATTAAGGACGACTTATCCTCTGACACTAACACTCTCAGTAGTTGCTACCGTACTGACTCGCGTCGTACTGAACTCATCTCGTGTATCTTTTTAATGGACGAGCAGTCCAACCCTTGGTGGCTCCTGCACCACCAGGATAAGATAAGACCAAATCGGTGTATCAAACGGCGGGGTCGCTGTGAACGCTCACCCGCCACGAACCGGTTACCTCCAGAGTAACTTTTCTGACAGCATGGTGGCCCATTAAAAGGCCATCCAGAGTTCGTTAAGCCCCTGTTTCCAGTCTGCACTCCACGCTTTTCGGAGTACAGTCAGCCCTGCATTTGCCTTTATGCTTAACGGCGGGTTCCCAACCCGCCTAAGCAGAGCATTGGCCACTTTCGTTTCCTTATCGAAAGCAACCGCCCAGTCTAACTATCCACCTGCAGTTGTCCCGCAATGCGGTAAGTTGCGTAAGAAGCGAATAGTGGTGTTACATTGTCGCTCCATGCCCGCCGAAGCGAGCACTTCGATGCTCCCACTTACGCTATGAATCACCCCTCACACAACAGCAACAGGCTATAGTCAAGTTTCATGGAGACTTCGCTACCCACTGAGAGAACGTGGCATGTACACCACGTAGTGAGTTCACCGGGTCCAAAGTTGGGACAGTGGGACAGACGTTACGCCCTTCAAGCAAGTCACCTATTAAGTGACGAGGTATTACGCTACCTAAAGAGAGTCAGAGTTACTCCCGCTCTTTGCTAGGGCTTAGTCCCGTTGAAACGGGGGTTCGCTGGCTAGCGGTGAGCAGGCGTCACCCACTGTACAAAGCCTTACGGCTGTGCGGTGAGTTGTGTTTTTGATAAACAGTCGCCGTCCCCTTGTTATTGCAATCTGCGCTTACCAAGCGCAGACATGGCTTGTCGAAAACTTACGCCACTAATTTGCCGAGTTCCCTAACCTTGGTTCTCCCGACACGCCTTGGCCTTCTCGGCCAGCAGCACCTGTACTGGTTCTAGGTACGAATTAACACGATCGTTGCGTATTTCCTTTTCACGGGCTCAGGAATTCAGGAATATAGTTCATTGAGCCGCTTCTCCTCACAATGAGACTCCGCGGCCACTTGCACTTTGTTGCATCCCTATCCCCAAACGTCAGAAATACGCCTTGCGTTGCCGCACCTACGTGTCAAGCGCATGAATATTAACATGCTCCCCTTTTGCACACAGGTAATTGGCCGTGTGCTTAGGATCGGCTAACTCCCAGCTGACAATCATCGCAAGGAAAACCTTGTGCTTCCGGCGTAATGGATTTTCACCATTATATGCTGTTACTAACACCAGGATTTTCACTGCTGCATGATCCACATGATCGCACGACCATGCTTCTAGTCATGCAGCACGCCCCCCTACCCATCTTTCGATGCCTAGGTCTCGGTACTTAGTTTAGCCCCGTTTATCTTCAGATAACATAGTCTCAATCGGTACGCTATGACGCGTTTTTTGAAGGATGGCTGCTTCTGAGCCTACCTCCCGACTGTCTAAGACCGTGCCGTCTTTAGGTACACTTAACTAAGATTTAGGGACCTTAACCAAGGTCACTGTCGTTCCAGTCTCGTCCGCCTAGCTTACCCAAGCGAACCGACTCCCGGGGTCTACGCAGCACATGCATTCGGAGTTTGAGAGGAAGTTAGGACCTTTCGGTCCCGAGACTCCCAATCGGTCGCTCTACCTCATGTGCGAACTCGCCCGGGGCTATACTAAATATACTTCGGAGGGGACCCGCTATTGCCATGTTCGAGTGGTCTATCGCCCCTACCCGCAGCTCACCCAGTCGGATATACCAGAATTGGTTGCGGACCTCCATCAGCTGTAAAGCTGACTTCGTCCTGGCCGCGCGTAGATCACAATGGCTTCGGGTCGTATGAAGGTGACTTAAGCATTTTCATGCTCTGCGCCTCGTTGCCTGCGCGCACTCGCTTTCACTGTGGCTTTCGCCTTGCCACACCCATACACTCCCTGGCTCTTGCTTCGAGAAGAAGGACATGACATTGATCCATGCGTTTTGCTCCATGTTCTCACATTTCGCTTGGCGCACTTCATTTCTTTCATGCCATATCTTCTCGTAACCACCTAGTTTCAGATCATTTCACTCCCACGCATGTGGGTGCTTTTCAGCTTTCGCTCGCGCTACTTGTTCGCTATCGGTCTCTAACCAATATTTAGGGTTGGGGTTTAATGCCCCCGTATTCGCACAGGATAACTAACCTGTACTACTCTTTCGCAGCAGTGGCCGATTTCTCTACGGTTACGAGGCTGTCACTCTCTATGGCAGTTCTTTCCAGAACCTTCGCCTCGAAAAACCGGTCAGGCGCTGCACCACATCTACGATTGCTTGCGCAACCGCATTCGGTTTGCCCTGTGCCGCTTTCATTCGCATTATTAACGGCATCGCGTATGCTTTCTTCTCCTGCGGGTACTAAGATCTTTCAGTTCCCCGCGTGCGCATGCACCACTATTCATGGTGCAATGGGAAATCCCGGGTTCAACGTTCGACTTGCAACTACCCCGGGCTTATCGCAGCTTGCCACGTCCTTTTACGCTGTTAGAGCCTAGCCATCCCCTAGGTGGCTTAAAAATTTTTAGTGTCTTTTCAAGCTTGCTTCTCCTCAAATCAATCGCCTATCGGCGATCTCACGCGGTATCATGGTGCACTCGCTCTGATGGTAATACTTTGTGTCTCATCAAGCAAAATTAGCTCTCAAAACGAAGTTTCCTATCAGGAGCTAAAGTGTGCCATAAAAGCACCGAGCTAATATTTATGCAGAAAACATTTATATACCTTACCTGAAATCATGCACATCTGCATACAACTCCCTTCAAGCGCCACGAGCTCGCAAATAGGTTTCCCAAAAATGCAGCAAATCCTATTTCCTCAAATCCGCTCTAATTCCTTCAACAGTTCGAGATAAAATTTGGGAAACATTGCGCATCCGATTCACAATGCTTTCATAAGCATGTCCATCCGAGAAATACGTCGAGAACAATTTTAGTATATCGTTATACTCTCTAGAATGTCCTACCCCGCCAGATATCTTTTCAAGAAAATCTTTGGAATTATCCACTGCATCTTCGGTGGCTTTAGTTGCCATTTTAATCATATAGTTGGTAAATGAATCGGGATCGCCTAAAGGCAATTCTACACCTTTTTTCCTATGCAGTTCCATGCTTTTATCTAATGCAATAATCATTGTACCCTGTGTCATATTTGCATATCTGCGAATGGCATGTCTAATTGTTTCAAAACTCTCATAAAACACATCCGATTCTCTCCCAAGTTGGTCTTCCCTATTGTTGCTCAACTCAATTCTTCCCCTCAGAAGGTCTCCGAATTCTCCCCGTTCAATATGCATCCGTGTAAATGTCATGGGCATACGATCAAGTCCTTCTTTATGACCAAGACCTGTCGCTCTGGAAAGGAATTTCTCCTGCACAGAATAGAAATGCTTATCTATACGTTCTATTTCTTTAAGTGCATTCCCATGCCATACCTTCGTCAGTAAAACGTTTCTATCTATTGCAATTCATATCACTGTAAATGACAAATAATGTAGAATTTTCTCATATTTATAATTTTGTAGCAGGAAATCAGCTACTGACTTATATTAGAATTCCATGATTTTATTATCAGAACGTGAGTAGCCTACTCAAAGCAATGGTTGTTCTGTAAGCCTAAATGTTTTATTATCGCAGTTAAGCTCAGCTCCAATGCCTAACGGCAGTATGAATTTCGGATCAGTATGTCCGAAATCCATATGAGTAACAACTGGAAGGTCATCACGGCCGTACTCTTTAGATACTACATCAACAAGCATGCGTTCATAATCTCGCTCCTGTGCGGGAGTGTAGTTATATGGTATTGAAACAAGAAGTGCGCTTATTTCATCAAGAACTCCCATAATACCATAATTTCTTATCCAACTCTTGACAAATTGCGTGGGTGGATTGACCTCAGAAGTATCTAAGAAAAATACTCTATCCCTAAAGAAGTTTGTGCTAGGCCAAAACTCGCTCCCTTTGTACATCTCAAACATATCTGCACAGCCTCCGAACAGTCTGCCTCTAACTATGCCATCTCCTTGTATCCAGTGCCATCCTGAATTCCTCTTCGGCTCTTTTACCTTTCCAATATTTTTCTTATCAGCCCATTCCGGATATCCTGAAGAATATGTGCTATATGGCACATAATCAAATCTAGGGCCGGGATTCATAAGCATAGTTCGCACATGCTTTGAAAATGTGTCAGGAAGACTCTTCATCTGTGATAAGCCAGCCATCACTGTTGGTCCATAAAACGTCACAAGACCTGACTGATTCAGAAGGGTAATTATTGTTGTAGGGTCAGAAAGGCCCATGAATATCTTAGGATTTGAAAGTGCTGCATCTATGTCTATATACTTCATCACCCTTATCGAATCACCGTCTCCTCCGATAGAGCAGATTATTGCTTTGACATCAGGATCATCAAACGCATCGTTCACATCCTTAGCCCGCCTCTCAGGATGCATATGAAGATACTCCCGGCTCATCCTTGTGGTAGGGTACTCCTTGATGTTTACGTTCAGCAAGTCCTTAATGTTTTTGATGCCATTCCTGAGTATGTATGGAAAGGCACGGGCCGCTCCGCCGCACGGCGAGACAACAGCTATGGTATCGCCCTCTTCAAGATGTGCGGGCTTTATTACACGTGTACGCATATACTGCCTTCTCATCAACCATATAATAATGTTCTGTACAAATGTAAACAACTGCTGCCCCTGTGGTATAGCTTGGATAGAACATGGGCTTCCGGAGCCTATGACCCGGGTTCAAATCCCGGCGGGGGCGCATGCCTTTGTAGGCATCCAGTTATGTTATCAAATCCATCTCAATGCCTTAGCGAACTCTGACCTTTTTTCATCATCAAGTTTGTTTAGAGCATTTTTTGCATCATCAAAAATCTTTTTTATTTCAGATCTCGGATGTTTTGCCATAGCTTCTGCACATTTTCCATCAAAAGAAAGAGTCATTGCTATATCCACCGGAATATAATTAAGGAGATCACCCCGCCTACTTAAGAGAATATCCCTGTAATAAGCGACAGGGTTTATGGGCTTTATTCCCTGCTTTTTTACTGTAGTGTTTTGTACTGACATCCAATCATCAAATGGAAATCACATATTTACATATTTATATCTTTATGCTTCTAGTTTGTTGGAAAAACCATACGAACGATTCAAAGCACTTGTATTTATATATCTTACTTGTGCCTATGTAGCAAGTTAGTCTTATTAGGATGGTTTTATGCCGGAAGATTCAAATGCGAAGTTTCAGTCTGGACAGTATGATGTACAGCCACAGAACTCATCAAGCGATCAGCAGGAGCCAGATAAAGAACAAAAAATACGAACAAACAGCGGCGCAGCACTTAAATATCTGACTATAGCGCTTGTCGCGGCAGCTGTAGTAATTGTCGTTTACTATGTTGTATTCAGAAGCAATGCTATACAGTCAAGCTCAGGATATGCTGCGCTAGAA
This sequence comes from Microcaldota archaeon, assembly GCA_027340645.1. Lineage (GTDB taxonomy): Archaea > Micrarchaeota > Micrarchaeia > Micrarchaeales > CABMGC01 > JAJZOD01. Next base: position 2,754 of record DAHWQN010000001.1, on the reverse strand, counting down.
CAATCTGGCAGCATATACGCACTGACAAATACACTATCATACGGATACAACAGCATGCCAGATCTAAATGTAAGCTACCAGGGCACGGTTTCATTAGGTGTGAGCTATCTTGACATATCCCTGCCATTAACGTTAACGCTACAAAAATACGGAAATGATAGCTTTGAGGATATATATATTCAGTCAAATAATACTGGCAGTGCCCTCGGAACCATATCAAATTATAACATAAGTTTATACTACATAAACGGTACCCGGTATGTATGCATTGCCGCTTCAACAACATCGGGTTGCGTAAATGTTGCAGAGTTTAACTCCACTTCAGATGCCCTTGCATCCAGTTTACTGGATAACATTTCATCTATGCTTTCTAAAACGTTGCAACTGTCTATAACCAGTAAAACAGTAACAGGCAGCACATTCGATAAGAATTCCTGCACCCTGTTTGCAGAGAAAGCATCTGCTAGCATAAACGCGACATTCCCTATAATAAGCTATTTCCTAACATCCTCAAATGAATCGATTCCAGAATTCCCTGTTAATATATCCTCATGCTTATCAAACGAGTATTATGGCATACCATACAATCTGTCCTTTTCCATTCCAAGCTTAACCGTAAAACATGGAAACTCTTCTGTTGGTGATATATCAATTTCTATCAACCTTAACTCCAAGTACCTAAATACCATTGTGTCAAAACAAAAAGTCACAACACTTCCATATCCTATGGAAAATCTTAGCAAACCAACAGTATCTCCAACTGGCAGCTCTTCAAGTGCACCTACTTCCAATGCTACCTGTCTTGCCTATTCTGGATTTAGCTGCAGAATACTCTCATACTCGTCTGGATACCTTACGGCCGAGATTGGTTTAAATACAAGCGGTGGAATATTTTATAACGCGTTTGCATTCTTCCTGAATGATTCTTCAATTCAAGCGTTTCAAGATACAAATCAAATACCAAAGTCAGACTTTTCAATCTCGATTGTCGGAGATATATCTCCTGGTGTTCTATATCCAGTGACAATTAATACCGACACAAACTTTACTGATATTCCAGGTGAACTATGGATTGCGTATAATCCTACAAGCTACGCTGCTGGAAACTACTCATCGGGAAGTCAATGCACTTTTTCAGACACAACAAACTGCGAATTCATGGAAGTTGGTGTTGTGAGTACCTAAAGCATCAAGGATTTTAGGAGGATCTCAATCAGGCAAAATTGAAGTAACCACTCAAGGCTGAGCCGTTAAATTTATATATTAGTTCTTATATAAGAACTGATATAGTGATGTTAATGCGAAAAGGATACTGCAAATGCGGCCCATTTCGTGTCAACATGATGCCACAAGGCATGTTAAAGCCATATTTGCTGTTTTTGTTGTCAAAAAAATCAATGCACGGACTAGAAATGATTGAAGAAATATCCGAAAGGTCGAATGGTATATGGAAATCTGGACCAGCTGCTGTATACCCATCTCTTAAATGGCTAGCTAAAAATGGGTATATTGCACCATCGAATAAAAGATCACGTGGAGTTAAGACTCGCCATACATACAGTATAACTAAAAAGGGGTTTGATGCTGTAAAGGATTACAAATCTTTTGAGACGGAATGGTTCCAGAACCTTAACGGGCTTAAAAACCTCTTCAATTAGCTTTTACTTCAGAATATTATGCTTAGGTGAATTAAATGGCTTTTCTAAATGAGAAAAACAGGAAGGAAGTGTCTGATGTGCTTTCGAAAAAAATGAAAGACGATGTAAATCTTTTTGTGTTTTATGACAATGATGAAGGCAAGTGCCCTTATTGCAAGCAGACACTAGATTTGGTGAAGGAGCTTGCTGCTCTGGATAGCAGGATAAAGCTAACGCTATATGATGTAAATGTAAACAAGAAAGAAGCAAGATTCCTTCATGCAGATAAGGTTCCGGCAATAGTAGTTGGAGGGAAAAGAATTTTTGATGTGCTCTACTTTGGGATACCCGCAGGCTACGAATTTTCATCATTGCTGGAAGACATAATCGATATATCTAATAATACTACGCGTCTGTCAAATGATACAAAGGAGAAATTAAAGACGATAACAAAGCCAGTAGACATTAAGGTATTTGTAACGCCTACATGTCCGTATTGTCCTCAAGCTGTTCGTATAGCGCATCAATTTGCAATGGAAAATAAGTATATACGGGCCAGCATGATAGAAGCACAGGAATTCATGGATTTATCTGAAAAATATGGAGTAATGGGCGTTCCAAGAACTATAATAAATGATACAATACCGCTGGAGGGTGCATATCCAGAGGAGGCAGTGCTACAGCATGTGCTGAAAGTTGGCGTTATCTAGGCATGTAAAATATGCGGGCCCGGTGGGATTTGAACCCACGACTTAAAGGTTAAAAGCCTTCCACTCTAGCCAAACTGAGTTACGAGCCCATTAATTTATTAATGCCAGCAAAATTTAAAAAACATATTATCTTATCATGGATAGAAGTTGTTCTGTTGTCCTTATTAATCCTATCCTTGGAAATATATATTTAACTGAATTATCGTGTTCTTCTTTACTCATTGCGGACATGGCATCCACAACGAAAATCTGATTATACCCGTGCTGGTATGCTTCCCTTGCGGTCGTTTCAACCCCTATATTTGTCGATATGCCGCAAAGCACTACTGTGTCTATTTTTCTTCTTCTAAGCTGGAGATCAAGTTCGGTCCCATGAAACGCCCCCCACTGCCTTTTTGTTATTACGA
>DAHWQN010000019.1 GCA_027340645.1 Microcaldota archaeon | reverse complement strand
GAACGTTATCTACAGAACCGAGCTGCTTTGCTGCGAGCTTTATAGCTCCGCCAGTGCCAAGCGGCCTGTCCTCTATGGCGTATATAATCTCGGATGGAAAGTTACCCTTGTTTCTGTTATAGTGCTCTATTATCTGCTCTGCCTTATAACCTATCGATATCGCTATGCGCCTTATTCCCTGATTCCCGAGGTCCTTTATTATATAATTGAGCAGAGGCTGGCCGCGCACCTCTATCATAGGCTTTGGAATGTGCTCTGTGATTTGCTTCATCCTTGTACCCTTCCCTCCAGCAAGTATTATGGCAGCGTCAAGCATTGGAAACACGCAGATACTCTTGCAAGGATATTATAAATATGTTTTGGATGAATAATAGAGAGTCACAGCTTACTGTATTTTCATGCTGTGGAATTCTGAGATGGGTTCTTGATTGATACTGAAGTAGAAGGAGATTTGAAGTCACACGGAAAGGCCTCTAAGCTTTCATCCCTCCTGACTGCTGGCAATATACTCTTCGCCGTTGCGATACTCGCAGTATTTGTAGTTACAATATACATACGCATTCCCCTGCTCCAGTACCAGGGTTTTTATGAGCCGGATGGATTTTACCACTTCTCAGTAATACGTGCTGCAGTTTTGCATGGTTTCTCAATACCGCATTACCTTAGCATATCGGGCTGGCCTGCCTCTACATTGGTTGCAGAGCCTTTCGGGATGTACTGGGTAACGCTTGTGCCTTACGCCTTCCTCCAGTACTTCGGAGTTAGCTATTATACAGTAATGAGGCTTGTGCCGCTGCTGTTCGCCCTTCTTGACGTAGTAGGTGCGTATGTTCTTGCAAGGTTTATAAGCAAGGACCGTGTGTTCGGATTATTAGTAATGGCGTTCGTGGGCCTTAGTGCAGGAGATGCTGCGCGCACAAGCGCGCTCATATACAGAGGCGACGGATTTGTTACTATATTTCTCATACTTGCACTGATATTCATGGGCCTTATCCTCAACGAAAAAAGGCGCAAGAAATTGCTTATTTACGCATTTCTCGCCGGACTTTCACTTAGCGTTGGGTCTTTGGTATGGAACGGCAGCTCCTTTGCAGTTGCTATATATGTGCTTGCCTTCGTGCTTATCGCAGCATATGCATTCATAGCAGACAAAGAGGACCTTCTTGACAAGATGAAATATGTCCTGATAGGCATGGTTGTGTGGTTCGTGCTTTCATGGCTTTATGTTGCAACAGGGTCAATGCTATCACAGACGCTCATGAGCCCTGACTTCTTAGGCATTGTCGCCATAGGTGCAATAGGTTGGTACCTGTTCAAATGGCTGCTGAAAAACAAGAGCAGATATCAGGTAGCGCTCACCGGACTTGGAAGGCTAACCATTCTTATCGCGCTCATAGCTGTCGGAGTTGTAGTGTTCTATGTCGCTGCGTACGGATTCATATACAACATATTTGTAGCAAACGGATTCGTAATAACAAGCAGCTTCGCCGCAACAATACAGGAGCTGACGCCGCCTACGTTTTCATTCCTGTTCGCAAGCTTCAACATAACTCTGTTTATGAGTCCGATGACAATAATTATTGCGCTGTCTTCCATGGTGGGAGGCTCTGCTGTGATTTTATGGATTGTATTGCTTTTTGGATTCTTGCCGTATCTGCTCATGCGCGTCTATGACTCTAAGGGCTGGCTTGGCGGAAGCGCGCGGCTCTCTTTTGACGTAAAACCAGAAATATTCATGCTGGTCGCGTATTTTGCACTAACGGCATTGCTGCAGATGTCAGCCATAAGATTCAATTCGCTTGTTTCAATACCTTTGGCTATATTTTCAGCTTATACTTTGTACTGGATTCTTTTGATAGTAAAGAAGCTTACAGATAGCGATACAAGAATCATATTTTACAGCATTGCAGCAGTACTTCTCGTTATTATTCTTATAGTGATGTTCTATTATGATACGCAGTACGGCTCATTCTCTCAGGCAGACTTCATAAACCCGCTGTTCCTCAATGCGACGGTATGGCTGAAGAACAACACGCCTTCAAACAGCGTCGTGCTTACTTTGTGGCCTGACGGCTCCGTTGTAGAGGGTTGGGGCAACCGAACAAGCGTCACTGACAGCGTGGGTTCGCAGAACCCTGCCAAGGCGGATCCGTTCGCAACATGGCTGCTGAACAGCAGCAACGATCCGGCATTCCTCGAGAGCAGCATAAACGGAAAACCAAACTATCTCCTCGTAAGGAACATCTGGTTAGAAGAAAGCCAGGGCATATTCATAGAATCGTATCTCAATAGCAGTATGGCGCAATATTATGGCTATGGGCCGCTGACGAGCATATTCGAATCTGCGAACGGCAGTGCTCTTGACTTTAGGTTTTCAGGTAGCGGAGTAAATGCGTATGTATACACTGAGAATGGGATAGCTGGAGACAGCTTCCTCACATTCAACAGCACAGCAGGCCAGCAGGCGATATCGCCGCTATCCTATACGGCATTTTACAACCAGAACACAGGCAACTTTACAGTACAGCCGAATCTTGCTTACAATAAGACGAATGGAGAGCTGCTGCTGGTCATATACTCTGGAGTGCAGAATCCGAAACTTCCTTTAAACATAACCAGTGTTGCAGTATTTGCAAGCGGGATGTCCGATAGCAATATGCTCAAGTTCATATACTTCTGCAATAATTATCAATGCCTGTGGAATTACAACAATACGGTTGCAAAGCTGAGCCTGGTTTACATGAATCCAGACACAAAGATATTCAAGATAACGTATCTCAACGGCACACAAGGTGCGCCTTCTGCATCAAACAACATAGTTCCAAATACAACAAGTTCAAACTCAAGCTCCGGCACTACATCCAACGCAATAAAAGTCAGCGCCGCATCAAATGTATTAGTTGTAAACAGCATTACTAATAATTCGGCCAGCAACTCGGTTACATCGAACTCTGTGGGCAGTAAATGAAGTGCCGTGAGGGCATCTGATAGTTCAGTATTGATTTTTCAAGCTGAAATCGCATATTCTTAACAGCGGGCAGTCTCTGCACAATGGCTTCTTCCTGCAGTAGTTTTTCCCAAGTTCTACAATCTGCGCATGGAAGTCGTTGTATAGTCCTGTATCCTTGGGTATGCTATTCTGTATGCGCTGCTGCAGAACATTGTACTCTTTTTCTTCTTTTTCACCATATATCCGGCCTACGATTCTTCTAGTGTAAGCATCTATGACGAACACCGGTTTTTCAGCGGCATAAAGTATTATTGAATCTGCTGTTTCCAGACCTATCCCTTTTAGTGAGAGAAGCTCTTCGCGCAGCTCTGCCGACTCTTTGCCAAGGAACTTGCCCAGCGAACCATAGTTCTCAAGTATGTATTCACATACTTTCTTCAGTCTCTGCGCCTTCTGCCGGTAATAACCACTCGGACGTATGCATCTCTCTATTATACTTGTTCGTGCCCTTGACATGTTCGGCACTGAAAGCAGATGACTGCGCTTCAGATTTGTTATTGCCTTCTCAACATTCTTCCAGCTGGTGTTTTGAGTAAGTATTGCACCAATAAGTATCTCATCTGGAGTGTTGCCTGGCCACCAATCCAAAAATCCGAAGCGGCGCCTCAGCACTTTGTATATATCGATGAATCCGGGATGCTCTTTAGGCATTCACTCGATCTTTATGTCTCCGGAGTTTATCTTTGAGATTGCCTCCTTCGCGCTCATGCCTTCTACAGTTATGTTCATGCTCTTGCATGTGCCGAGGATCTGTTTTACCCTGCTCGCTAGCGTATTGCCATACATTGCGGATACCTTAGCCTTGGCTATTGACTTGACCTGTTCTACAGTTATGTCTCCAACGGTCTCGTCTTTGCCCTTTGCGCCGCGAGGTATGCCGAGCTCCTTCAGTATTAATGCGCTGGTTGGCGGTGTCCCGATTTCTACCTTATAGTTCTTTGTTGCTGGATCAACAATGACCTTGACAGGTATCTTTATGCCTTCAAATGCCTTTGTCTTGGCGTTTATCTCTTCGATTATCTTGTTTATGTTAACTCCGAGCGGACCGAGTGCCGGACCGAACGGAGGTCCGCCAGATGCCTTGCCCCCTTCTATCAAACCGTTTATCGTTACGTCTGTCATTCAAACTACCTCTGCTTTTTGTATTATCCTTGCTATGTTGGATTTAGTGGTAACAGGTATAGGCACAGCGACATCCATTAGCTCTACTGTTATCTCGTCCTTGGCCGTGTCGACTTTCTTGACCTTGGCCTTGTAGCCTTTGAACGGTCCGGACATGAACTCTACGATGTCGTTGATGCTTATCTCCTGTGACATTGGCTTGACTGTGAGCATCTTATCCAGCTCTTCGGAAGCCAATGGCCTTGAAAGCACACCCTTTACGTGTGGCTCGTTCATTATAAGGTCGCGTATGGCATTCTCGCTTTGCCCTTCTATTATTATGTATCCGCGCATCCTTGCAGGCAGTATTATGGCGTCTACAGCCAGATTCGTTTTTTCTGCCTTGTTCTCAAGTATGTCAGCAGTTATCTTCTCCTGACTTGATGTTACTCTTGCTATAAGGTACATATTCACACTTTGTTGTTCTTGATTTATTCTGCCTTTGGATTATATAATCCTTTGTCTGCAAATCTTAGCAGATGCCATGCTTGCCATAAAGGTTCCGCGAATCAACGCAGAGTCAGTGAGGAAGTACCTCAAGAAGCACGCTATGCTAGATGCAAAACACATACCTATTACAAGAAACAACTTTATATATTTTCCCATAAGCCCAGAAAATCCGGGTTCTTCTATGCCGAAAGCGCTTGCGGCTCTCCGCGCTGAATTTTCCGAAAAACAATTCAGCGTTTCTGGAAGCAAACCCAGTTATAGGGACATGCTCAGAGAGGAGCTTGGCAAAGACTATGATAACGTTGCAAGGGGCTATGAAGTGCTTGGCAACATAGCCATAATAGATGCGGAGGCAGCCACAGCGAAGAAGGTAGCCGGAGTTGTAATGAACATCAACAGCAACGTAAGAACTGTTTTGAGGAAATCAGGCGCGGTGCACGGTGTATACAGAACAAGGGAGTATGCATATGTTGCCGGGGAGAAGAACTACGTGTCAGAGTACAGGGAGAATGGAGCTGTGCTGAAATTCGACGTAAGAAAGGCGTTCTTCTCCGGTAAGCTCTCCTATGAACGCGGTAGAGTTGCGCAGCTTTCTAAAGGTGCAGAGAATGTTGTCGTAATGTTCGCTGGTGTGGGTCCATTTGCCATAGAGATTGCAAGGCACAACAGGAAGTCCAATGTCGTTGCTATTGAACTGAATAAGAATGCGTACAAGGACATGATTGGCAACATAAAGCTAAACAAAACTGAAAACGTTAAGGCAGTATGCGGCAACGTAAAGAAGTTGGCAAAGAAGTACAAAGGATTTGCTGACAGGATAGTCATGCCGCTACCGAAGGACTCACACTCATTTCTCGGATCTGTAATTGATTGCGCTAAGAGTAAGTGCACGGTGCATTATTACACATTTGTCGATAATGATAGAGGAACTGAGAAGTGCATATCAGGACTGAAGGATTTCTTCAATGAAGGAGGCTGGAGCTTCAAGGTTCTTAGTATCAGGACTGTCAGGCCATATGCGCATGATACTATAGAAATAGTAGTTGATTTTAGAATTGCCAAACGTCAAAATAATGAACAGGTTATTTAATCCTTCCTTCCAATATTTCTCCATGAAGTCTCAATCATCCATCGAATTCCTCTCTACTTACGGCTTTGTTTTCTTGGTGATAGGTTTAGCTGTAGCAATTATTTTCTTTGTTGCATCTTACAACAACAGTGTTGTTAGTACACAATGCAAAACGTTTGGAGGATTGACTTGCAACTTCGTAGGTTATTACGTAAATGCGACTTATGGATACAGCATTATAACCGTGTCTGTATCTAACGCACAGACATCGCCGATCAGTATAAACAGCATAAATGTAACTGTAGGGAGCGGGAGCGCAAATGGAATATGCGCACCCAACTTCCTGTATCAGGGCCAGGAAGCCACATGCGTTGCTGCGCTTCCTGTGAATTCGCTCCAGAACAGTTTCCAGACGGGTAGTTACAGCATAGGAGCAGGATTCTGTGTTTCACAAGTCAATTCAATAAATAGCCAAGGCTGTTCATACATCCCATCTAATTATACCGGCAGCTTTAGTGTGTATAATGAAAGCAACGATACAATGCCATTCAGCGTGATTGTTGCATATTTGCCTGGAAACGTACAGCTGCAGCAGGAGCCGACATCACCGATTATACCATCCAACTACATAATGACACAGAATGGCGATTTTGTGCCAGTAAGGAATAATACTGGATTCAAATATGCATTTGGCACATCGGAGTATGTAGGCAGCGGCAGTTTTACCGGATTTACAGTGCTTCCTTATCCCAGTATACTATCTGTTCTCAGCTCTAATTCAGTGCCGTGCTCTCCACCATATCAATCTATCGAGGATATTGCTTACTCTGCATTTTACATGCCAGGCAGCAGCGCGGTGTCATTCGGGGCGTACAGCGATAATGCAATAGAGGTATATTACAAGAAAAGCACGTGGAGCAACTGGCTGGAAGCCTTTTCTGGAGCGGGATGGAGCTCAGGCACGCACACTAGCACAGAGCTTGAAGGAAGCAACACCATCTCCAAAGGATATTACCAGATTGCAGTAGTGAATGTAAACACCTGTGGGAATGGAATGCAGGCGGTGAGCGTAAACGGGATAGGGCAGTGAACACATGGTAAGCGGCGTCATACTTGACTTTAACAGGACACTGTACGATCCGGATCTCAAGAGCCTTGTCAACGGCGCAATGCAGCTGCTTGAACGCCTGCGCAGCAGCGGTTACGCACTGTGCCTTATAAGCAAGAAGTCCACCGAGGAGAGAATGGAGCAGATCGCATCTCTCGGCATAGACAAATACTTCAAAAAGATACTGGTCATAGAGGGCAGCAAGACGGAAGAGCACTTCAGGGAGTGCATGGATGCCATGGCTCTTCCTGCGAAAGACATAGCTGTTGTAGGTGACAGGATAAGGGAGGAGATATCGCTCGGCAACCGCATGGGCATGCATACAATATGGTACAAGGCCGGCAAGTTTGCTGTGGAACTGCCTGAGGGCAAGGGGCAAGAGCCCTATGGCACCGTAACAAGCCTTGGCGAGGTCTGGGACTGTCTGCAGGCAATGAAATAATCAGTCATATGCAATCAATGCTTTACATCAGGTTCAGCCTTCACGAAGGCACCATACCCTGACCTCGAGCTTTTTGCCGTCAATGCTCCCATTCCAGACAAGCTCCTCGGCTATTACCGTGTTCACCCCTGCATCTGCCATCTTCTTTATTGTGATGGACATCTCCCTCACATGCCCGGCATTGTTTACGTTGTAGAAGAATGCGGTTGTCGCGCTTCCGCCGTATGCTCCCGGCTTCAATACAATGTCCTCAACTCCGTGGCTGTGCATCCACGATACAATGCTGGATTGGACATTCTGCGCGCTGGCACGCGTATCAAACTGGCTTGATCTCGGTATGGAGACAAGGCGGCTCAACTCAGACGCAATCCCTTCATTTACGGCGTTTCCTATGGCTGCTTTCTGCATGACTGGTATAAAATCAGACGAGTCTATCACGCGAAGCCCATTTTTTCTGCCTTGTGAAGCATGTCAAGCTCCTGTGCATTAGCCTTTCTGAAGAATCTCAGGGCTATTGATGACCTTGCGATTCCAGGATCCTGCGCAATCAACGCAAGGAACTCCGACTTAGGAAGTACATTGACGTGTATGCCATAAGACTCAAGTCTTGTCTTCATGCCCTCAAACTCGAATGGCATGCCTTCCAGCATCTTCTCGTCTTGGTAGGCTATCATGACAGTTCCAATGCCAGACATCGAGTTCCTTACCATATTGGCATATACTCCGGCAGCGTCCAGGCCCGTGCCTGCAGCTGAATGGAGCTGTGATGCCATTATGAATCCTAGATTGGATTCGCCGATGTCTATGATCCACCAGTTTGTATGGCCGCCTATCCACTCCATAACAAAGTCTACGCGCATGCAGTACTTCCTGCCATGCGGATCCAGATTGTTGAATATGAGCTCCGTTGCCGAAGCAAGTCTGCGGAATGATTCCCTGTCAATCTCTATGGACCATCTTGATGGTACTGAGTACAGCCCAGAACCCTCCTCAAAGCTGACGGTCCCATGCCTGCCTATCGGAATGAGCGTCATGCCGTTCACAGATACGCTCCACGGCGCCAATGATGCCTTTGCAGATCCTGCCGCGCGGTGTATCGAGCTCTTAAGGATTCCATCAACAAACATTGTCTCGCGCGGGTTCTTGATGTTGCCCATGTCTATGATCCGCGAGGCGCTGTCGCGCAGCTGCACGCGCAGCGCAGCCTCAAGATCCCTATGCCGTTTCACAAAATCCAGTATCTCGCCAGGCCTCTCAAGATGTCTGAGCTCTGACCAATACGAGAACGGTATGCCCTGTATCTTTGCCAAGCTCCTCTCTGAGCAGATGCCTTCGTCACGGGAACCATTATATCACGAACAACCTGGTCTCAGTTCCCCACACTTAAGTTCTTAAGAAGCAGCAAGTATTCAAATCTTTCGTACAAGGGCATTTACCTAAGAATGGACTTCTCTATGCAAGCAATGTCGCCAAAACCTGAAAGCTGCTTGCCTGCCTCGTCATCCGAATTAAATATCTCGATTTTGACGTTGCTTCTATCTGCAGTGTCCAACAACTCCTTTATGTCTTTGTTATCAAGCACTGAGTCGTTTACCATCATAACTCCAACAGTATACTCATCCAAGGCCTTTCTGACCTTCTCAATGCCATATATTGATCTTCCAGCGCGCAGTGATCCGAAGAATATGTTGAGGTATTCGAACTCGCGCCTTACGTGCTCGCTTTCGAGTATTTTAGATGCTTCTTCGCTCTGCATGACTTCACGCACTCCGGTGCGCTCCGCGTCCCCTGCAGAGACATAGAACAGGCGCTTCTGAATTTTGATTGCTTTTGTATCTATGTACTTCTTTACATCATCCTTTGTAAAACCAGGGCCTGCTAGAATTATTATGTCGACATCCATGCGTGATATGGTAGCTACTATCTCGTCAAAATACTTATTGCGTTGCTCCTCGAACT
>DAHWQN010000018.1 GCA_027340645.1 Microcaldota archaeon | reverse complement strand
CGAGGTGCCTGTTACAACAGAGCAGAGGCACAGACTCGTAGAAGAGAAAAGGAAGCAGATAGTCAATATCATAGCAATAAATTCAATAGACCCAAGAACTAACGCGCCTCATACGCCGCAACGCGTTGAATCTGCAATAGAGCAGGCCAAAGTCAACATAGAGCCGTTCAAGAATGCGAGCGACCAGGTAGAAGGCGTAATCAAGAAGATAAATACAATACTTCCGATAAAGTTTGCAACAGCGAAGATAGAAGTTACAATACCCGCGGCATACGCCAACAGGTGTTATGGTACCTTGAAGCATTATGGGATAAAGAACGAAGAATGGCAGTCAAATGGTTCGCTCAAGGTAAATTTAGAGTTTCCGGCTGGCTTACGCGATGAGGTATTCGATAAGCTTAATGGCATGACAAAAGGAGAAGTGCAGATAAGAACGGAGTAATAGTAAAATAGAAAAACTAGAAAGAAACGTGTGATGAAATGAAAAGAATAGTAGTTCCTGGAGAAATGGTTGATGATAAACCACTTCATCTCCTGGATGCATTTATAGAAGAGAATAAGACTTACGCTACTGTTATAAGCGTATATGACGACGAAAAGAAGATGCTGACACCATTGGAAGGACTTTGGTATCCGCGTAAGGAAGAAGTAGTTGTTGGTGTAATAGAAGAGGCGAAGCTGAACACATACACTGTACAGTTAAACGCACCATACAAGGGAATAATCATATCAAAATACACAGAAAGTGCTATGAATACTGGGGATATGATAGAGGCAAGTGTTAAAGAACTCGACAAAACCGGCACAGTTGTGCTTTCAAGGCCAAGAGTCCTTAATGGAGGCAAACTTCTGAAGATTCGTCCTGCAAAAGTTCATCGGCTGATTGGCAAATCCAACACAATGCTTAACCAGATATCCCAAGGTACTGGCACAACAATGAAAGTAGGCATGAATGGCGTAGTATGGATTCGCGGAGGTGATATAGACCTAGCATCAGAGGCCGTATTCCGTGTGCAGGAAGAAGCGCACGTATCCGGTCTTACTGAAAGGATAAATAAGATGGTCGGATCTCCGGTGCAAGTGCAAAAGTAACAGGTGTATTAAATGAAAAATACTGGAATAAAACTACTGGAAAATGGGAGAAGGCTTGATGGAAGGTCTCCTAAAGACATGCGCAGCATAAAGATAATTCCGAATCCGATTAAAAATGCCGGCGGATCAGCATACATGGAGTGGGGCAAGAACAAGGTAGTGGCTGCCGTATACGGTCCTAGCGAGGCATTGCCCAGGCACACCGCAAATCCTGATAAAGCAGTAATAAAATGCAGATATATGATGGCGCCATTCTCATCAGAGGAGGGCCACGGCCGTGTAGGGATGAACAGGCGTGCGATTGAGATATCTAAGGTAACTGCAGAGGTATTTGAGAATGTGGTGATACTCGATCAGTTTCCAGGCACAGAAATAAACATATATGTAGAGGTGCTTCAGAGCGATGGAGGAACTCGCGCAGCAGGAATAACCTGCGCCGCGGTAGCAATGGCGCTCTCTGGCATACCTATGAAGGATTTGCCTTATGCGATATCAGTCGGTAAAGTCGGCGAAGACATAATACTTGACCTTGATAAAATCGAGGACAATTACTCTGACGCAGACATGCCTGTGGCAATACTTCCAAGGACTGATTCGGTTGCGCTGCTCCAGATGGACGGTACAATGAGCAAGACACAATTCGATACTGCAATGCAAATGGTTTTAGATGCAGGGAAGATTATATCAAAGCTGCAGAAAGACGCACTAATGTCTCAATATACGGAACAAGGAAAGAAATACGGGTGAAAATATGAGGACGCTAACAAAAGAGTACATGATGGAAAGAATATCTAAAGGCATACGCAATGAAAAGCGTAAGCCAATGGACTACAGAAACATAAAGCTTGAAGTCGGTCTTATACCAAATGCCGAAGGGTCAGCTCAAGCCACTATAGGAAATACAAAGGTGCTTGCTGGAATAAAGATAGATTTGTCCGAGCCAATGACTGATACTCCGGAAGACGGGAATCTAACTACCTCGGCAGAACTGCTTCCTATGGCTTCAGAGAACTATGACATAGGTCCTCCTACCCCTGAGGGCGTTGAGTTTGCAAGAGTCGTTGACAGAGGCATACGCCACGGAAACGTATTGGACACATCAAAGCTTTTCATAGAAGAAGGAAAGGTCTGGAGCATCTTTATGGATCTTTATGTCTTGAATTATGATGGCAATATCTTTGATGCAGGAACCCTTGCACTGATGGCAGCTCTCGCCACATCAAAGATACCGAAGTATGAGGATGGAAAGGTGGTAAGAGAGAACATGAAAAGGCTTGAAACAAGCAACATTGTAACTTCATGTACTTTCGCAAAGGTTATAGACAGCTTACTTGTAGATCCTGATGGCGCAGAAGAGGAACTTATGAAGGCTCGTCTTACAATAACTAATGGAAAGGAACTGATCTATGCAATGCAGAAGGGTCTCGGTGGCGTATTTATGCAAAAAGAGATTGATTCGCTTATAGACGCTGCCTTTGATAAATCAAAAGAGTTAAGAAACATAGTCCAAAAGAGCACCGGTGATTGAGTGGCAAACAAAAGTATAAGATATGGAGTAAATCTGCGGAAACGCGAACAGGCTGTAATAAAACAGAAGAACACAAGGTATAAATGCGATGTCTGTGGTAAGGATGCAGTCCGAAGGATAAGTGTTGGCATATGGGAGTGCAACTACTGCAATTCAACATACGCTGGTGGTGCATACACCTTCAAAACTCCTTCCGGCGAGACCGTAGCGAGGATACTCGGTAGATAGGTGAAGATATGGTAAAGGTAACATACTCTCCAATAAATGAGCTTGTAGTCCACGAGACTATAGAAGTGGATAAGGAGGACTTGCTGCGTGAGAGAGTTACTCCAGCAGGAACAATGCCGCTTTACTGGTGCAATGGCATCCTATTCAGCTTTTCTTCACTTCCAATGACAGATGAGGTAGTCAAGGATTATATAAAAGGAAAGATTCACTGGCTAGAAGTGCACTTTGCAAGGGAGGGCAAGTATGAATCAGTACTGCCTCTAAGCGAAGAAGAGTACAAAACAAGCATGAATGTCCGTGTAATAGACACTTCAAAGTCAGAGCTACACCGGGAGCTTGCGAAATGGATTAAATCCATACCGGAACGAAGGTGAAAAAATGGCATATGTATGCATGCATTGCGGGAAAGAGGTAAAAACAATAGATAAGCACAATGTAGGGTGCCCTTACTGTGGGTACAGGATAATGATAAAGAAGCGGTCTTCCATAGCAAAAGAAGTTTCTACAGATTGATCCTTCTGAAGTAATTGTCCATCATACTGCTACGCTGTAGCAAGCCGAGCAATGAAAACAACAGACTAAATTGGCACGCTTAGTACCGATGTCAACTCAGTTTACTCCATTTTTAACCCGTTTGTAAGCTACGCTGTTCTTTTGAAGATCAGCCTTCGGATTAGAACTTCTTATTAAGTATTCTGCGTCTGTGAGAAGCAGATGAGAAACAGCTCCATCCTCAAAGTTCAGCATAAGCCCCTTTACCTCACCGAGAACCTTCCCAGCATTCGAAATAACCTTCTTCCCATAAAATTCTGAAATCAGTATAGCCATAAAACCACTACTATGCCCTACTTATCTTTTTAGATGCAAATATTCTTATTATATACTCATTGAGGAGCGCGATGCCCTTTTCCCTATCTTTGCGTATTTCATGCAACTCATCCTCAGAAAATAGCTCATTATTCCTGTCAACCAGTTTGGAAAGGTACTCATTAGTCATCGAGTAATATCTACTTCCACACGATTCACACCTAAACATCGGCACAGCAGGCACATTATCGAGCAAACTAGGATCCACCGATTCGAGCTCCCGGTAAAGCTTTGCGCCACACTTTTTGCATTTTTTATCAAGCCCCGTTCTCTGCATCTCATTTACAAGTTTTATAGTAAACATCGGAAGCCTTGATTTCAATACTGAGAGAGCATCTGCTTTTTCAATATACTCCTGATCAAGGACTCCAACACTCTTATCCACCGTTGTAACTAAGGTGCCTTTCATAGTCCGTTCGATAATAATCACAACAGTGCTTGAAATTTCTGCCTTGTACCTCCCATTCCTTGAAATTACTACTATGCCCTGTTTATCATCATTTGTCATCAAAGCCATCTATAAGGTATTGCTTTATATCGTCCTTGGTTACCTTACTCCTGCCATTTTTCTTAGCATTACTTACCGCGAAGCCAGACATCTCATTAGCTTTACTTTCAATTATGCGCGCCATTTCATCCGCTCCTTCTTCAGTTATATTAACCCCGAAATGACTCTTTATTAGAGCCTTTATAGCATCCCTAGGTATTGTTGCCATGAAATCCACAATAAATAACTTCTTTAATACTTGTGAATTATTAATACCCAGGAAAGTTATAAATAAGTGCAGATAGAAATATTCCATGTGGTAACATGATTGAAATTACAGACGCAAATTTTGAGGCAGAAGTGCTTAAGTCAACAAAGCCGGTAGTAGTGGACTTCTGGGCGCCTTGGTGTGGTCCATGCAGGCTTCTTTCTCCAATAATAGAAGAGGTCTCAAACGAGATGGACAGCAAGGCAAAATTCTGCAAGCTTAATACCGACGATAACCAGAGTACTGCAGCAAAGTACAATATAATGAGCATACCATCTGTCCTGCTTTTCAAAAATGGCAAGGTGTCAGCCACATCAGTAGGCGCGCTTCCAAAGGCTAGTTTTAAGCAATGGCTAGAGAAGAGCCTGTGAAGTCGGGCAGACTATCCTGTCGTGAAGGTTTATATTTGTTGAATCCATAATTACATGGGTTAAATGACACTTTCACTGCCACGCGGAACTTCTGATTACGGTTCTGCAGACGCTATAAAGTTAAACATGATGCGCAGCATCGTAGAGGAAACTTTCAAGCGTTTTGGCTTCTATCCTATAGAGACACCTACTATAGAACTAATGGAAACACTCAGTGCAAAGGCATACGGCGAGGAGTCAAAGAAGGAGATATATGTAATAGAGGGTGGCACAGAAGGCCTGCGTTACGATTTCACTGTTCCACTTGCAAGGTATATCGCAATGAACAAGGACTTGCCTATGCCATTCAAACGCTATCAAATAGGTAAAGTATGGCGTATGGACGAACCACAGAAGATGCGCAACCGCGAGTTCATACAGGCCGATGTCGATGTAATAGGAAGCACAGAGGTGCTTAGCGACGCAGAGGTTCTTGCAGCAGGCGCCCTTGCAATTGAAAGACTAGGGATAAGCAACTATACAATACTACTAAACAGCAGGGTGCTTCTTGATTCTGTTCTTGGAATGTTTAATATACCGGAAGACAAACGCGGAATTGCCATGCGCATTATAGACAAATTGGAGAAGATAGGCGCTTCTGAGGTCCAAGTACAGCTTTCGAAGACAGGTCAGGACATGAAGGATTCTCAGGCGCTTGTAAACTTTATTACAAAGGAGCGTGAAGACAACGGCTCATTGCTTGCTGAACTTGACGTCTCGCTTCCATCAGCAAAGGCCGAGATTTCAAGGTTAAGGGAACTCTTAAGCATCATCGAGGCGTACGGCATAAAAGGCAGTGTAAATTTGGATCTGTCACTTGCAAGAGGCCTTGATTATTACACTGGTGTTGTATGGGAGCTAGTAGTATTTGATAATGAGAAGCGCCTTCCTACAATAGGCTCCGGCGGCAGGTACGACAAGCTGATAGGTATGTACTCAAGTAAGGAGGTACCAGCTGTGGGATTTTCAATAGGGCTAAGCCGCGCATTCGAGGTATTGAGGGATGAAGAGATGGTCAGGACATACGCAAAGGTTTATCTTGCACCAATAAAGAAGGAAGACATACCGTTTGCGATAGGCGTTGCGGCAAAAATGCGTGCAAATAAAATCTACGTTGACATGAATCTAACAAGCCGTGGCATATCCAAGCAGTTGGATTACGCCAATTCTCTGCATATCCCATATGCTGTTATAATTGGTAGCATAGAGCGGCAGGCTAATAAGGTAAAGCTGCGCAATATGCAAACTGGAGAAGAGAAACTCGTTGGAATAGAAGAGTGCTTAAAAGAATTAGAACCGGTGTAAAAATGTCGAAATCAGAAGTTGATGAGCTTACAGAGAAGACGATATCAAAGGGCGGTGTACTGGCGAAGCTGTACTTTGATATGCAGAACAAGAACCAAGATGAGCTACAGCCACTTATGACAGACCTGATAAACAACCGGCTGTTGAAGTCGGTAGGAGTACTATACTGCACAGGTGCGATAGACGAGCCTCTGAAGTTAGAGAAGGAAGACCTGTACTCAACAAATGCCGTAGTGACTGTGCTATTCAATGACATTGGAGCTGTAATAAACACTGTTTTCAACTTTGCCCCGGCCGGTATAGAAGTCATCAAGCCGCTGGGCGACTTCCACATAAAGCATGGCGATCTGCAATCCCTGCTATTGGATTTGTCCAACATATCAGTTAATTATTCGAAATATATACTCGAGAAGGTTCTAAGCAAGGAAGACTTCGAGAAGGTTAACCTTGACATAAAGATGCGCAGTGAGCTAGGAAAGAAGCTTCTGGAGAAGAGCAATGCAAATGACAAGAAGAAATAATGCTTAACGCGCCAATAGTCTAGCCTGGTAGGACCTGGGCTTCCCATAATTGGAAAAAGCCCGTAACCCGGGTTCAAATCCCGGTTGGCGCATTCATTTCTCTACCGCTATAATAACTACCCCCATTAGGATTTAGATAACTATTTGCTGCTAATCTGGGATTTGTTTCATGCTATATCTCAAATCCAAATAAAAAGAAAATAAAAAATAAAAGAAATAATAAAAAAGCGATTAGGCTATAATCCTAGTACAGAGAGTAAAATCGCGCCAAACACCACAAACATTATGATACCCACAACAATGGCCTCTACTATCACTGTCAGAAGTACCCCCACCCATGTGGTGTTCTGGAATCTTGCCATCCATACGAAGAACGCCACGAGTGCCCATATGCTTATAATTAAGCTTAAAATCGTTCCTATTATCGGGATCTCAGTCAGCCACATGAACAGCACAACTATAAGCTCCACGTACACCGTTGCTGCAAGCGTTGCTGCGTAGCCGTTCTTGAACTGCTTTAGCAGTATCTTGCCGAACAAGTGCATAATAGCTGCTGATATTATCATCATTATCGGTATTAAGATCCAAACACTTACAAAGATACCAGCAAGTACTATTACGGATCCTATCCCCTCCGCAATAGACCCTATAAATGTACCGAATATGCTTGATATAATACTGCTGCCTAGCAACACAAGTAGTCCTGCAACTACTGCAGCAGCTATCGCCGGTATCAGTGAGGCCTTGTACCAGAAGCCCAAAGCTTCTCCAACTGACATCTGTTTAGGATTTTTATCCTTCAACAGCATTATGTCTATTATCTTTTTCGTTTCGTCAACGAACATCATTCATTCACCAAATACGAATTGAATGGTAAAGCTTTTAAATCTTCGTATATTGTACAAAAATATTCGTTGATTGCCATTATCATAGTAGTCTTTGTATTCAAAGATTCATATACGAATTATTGTTTATGAAGCTTTAAATCTGAAGTAAGTTTGATGGGTACTGGGCAATCTAAATCTGCTAAAAGCCAATAAACAGGTTCAAATCCAGTTGGTCATAAATCTATTTTTCTCTAGCACTTATAACGGCAATTTCTGTATAATATGGTGTCAATGTGTTGCCCGTATAATACTCCCCCCATATTTGCCCTGATATCATTGTACCTGCTCTTGTTGAAACTCCATAAATTGGTATAATAACAGTGCACGTTGTCCCACTCGGAATGTCCGTGCTTCCTTCAAGGTTGCACTTTGGCGTTGTAGTGTAATATGAACTATTTATTCCATCCCCATTCGCAACATCAGTAATATTTATAAACGCAAAGTAGGTAGAATTCCAGTTCTGGCCTGTTGCCTGCCCAATAGTCAAATTAAGATCGCCATTGCTGAAGCTGTTGATTTTACATAAGAAGCCTGATTGCGCAATGCATGCTGTGGGTAAAGTGCCTTCTGGGTTATTACCATACTGCTGTTGGTTAAGATGTGAAGGCTGAGACGATGATGTTGAAATAAGCATAGCAACGTATATCGCCCCTGCTACAATACTAACTATTGCGACGGCTGCCAACGCCCACGCCCATAATGGAAGTCTATTGCCCTTTACACTCTTTTCTTTTCCATCTAAATCCATGTAACCCCTTTTTGCATTTATTGTATATCCCTCATCTTGTTCTATGCAATAAGCCAGCGCACAAATTTTTCACCGTTCATAATACACGCAAATCATGCTTTGAGGAAGAACCTCTCTATGTCCTTTATTGCCTCCTTTTTCCTTCTATGCTCCTTCAGGAACTTATTGACTGTTTCAGCAAAATGCTTCTTGTGTTCACCAGCAAGCATTGTTCCACTACGTTCGCCTTCAAATATCTTCTCCAATTTCTTGTCATCAGGTTCGAAAAAGAACCTGTAGTACTGGCACACGGCACACTTATCCGGATCGCCCCCATACTTCTTCTGTAGCTCAGCAGTTGCCTGCTGCCCGGTCAGCGCACGATTGGCCTTGCGTTCAACTGTCTTCTCATCATCATTTAGGTAAATTGTATTGTCGGGGTCGCTTGCCGACATCTTCTGCTGGCCCTTCAGCCCAGGCATGAATATGTTCTCAAGCGTGGCAGGCTTGTAATAGCCAAGCTTGTCCACTACATCCCGCGCTATCCTAAAGTGAACATCCTGATCAACACCCATAGGTATGAGGCACGGCACATTCCTATTTTCTTCTACAGACTTTATGAAAGTGCCAACTGCCTGCATGCTCGTGTAGAATATGGCACCTATGTTGGTTTCGTTGCTGAATCCGAAAGCGTCCTTTATTGTAGAAAATGTTATGTGCTTTGCCACTCTGACTGCCTGCTTGTACATAAAGCCAGAATTTCCTATATCAAAAAAGAACTTTGTCTTTTTAGGATTGAATCCCAGCGCAGCTATGTTGCGCGCATCATCTATGGCAAGTTCATGTATCTCTTCAAGAGTCTTGTTCTTCTTGACTAGAAACTTCTCCTCATCAGGTATCTGTATGTACACATCAGCATCAAACCTGTCCTGTAACCACTTCGCCAGTGTGAATGGAAGCAGGTGTGCTATATGCATTGATCCTGACGGAGCAATGCCTGTATACACATAAAATTTATTTCCTTTCTCGTAC
>DAHWQN010000017.1 GCA_027340645.1 Microcaldota archaeon | reverse complement strand
CCCGGCGCGTGTTGAGTACGCAGGCAAGATACTGGAATTACTGCAAAAAACCGAGAAAGCAGACCTGGAAGGAAAATCAGAGAAAGTGTTTTGATGTCCGCTGTAGATTATTTAAGACTGGTGGTTATTGAGTATATTCCCCCCGCACTGATGGCACTTCTTGTGGGTTTTGTCTTTGCAGGGGGCACGTTTAACAATTTACCTAGTTTGCTGCTTATACTGATAAGTACCGCCCTGGTAGTTTTCGGATATAATACGTTTAATGCGGTATACGATAAGAAAATAGACATAATAAACAAACCGTATCGCCCCTTACCAAAGGGCACAATAACAGAGAAACATGCATTATACCTGTCCATTTTCTTTTTTGTGTTCTCAATGCTATTAAGCCTGCTAGTTAACTTGGTATCTTTCTTTATCATATGTATCGCTATAATTTTTGCCATAGCATACTCCGTACCTCCTCTTCATCTGAAGAGGTACTTTTTAGTTGGTAATTTTATGGGCAACGTGATGTATGCCGTGTTGTTCCCTCTGGCTGGTTGGTCTTTGGTTATCAACGGTCAGATTCCATGGCAGGCGATCTCTATTCTATTCCTTTTTGGCATGGGTACTGCGATAATGAAGGACTTTGAGGATGTTCTGGGGGACTCGCTATATAAAGTGCACACCATACCGAGTTCCTTGGGGAACGAGCACGGTAGTGTATTGAGTGGATTATTCATTTTCGCATCGTTCCTGCTACTGTCAATATTCATATCTGAAGGCCAATTGGGACCGAAATACGCTCTGTTGAGTGTCTTTATCATTGCATCATTGGCAAATCTATACCTCGTGTTTAAAAATCATGTAAGGCATAAGCAACGACAGATTTTCATAAACGGGATGATTATACTTACGCTTATGGAAGTCTGTCTTGTTCTCCTAAGACTTGTATAGTCTGCCTTGGTTCATACTACCACAGCATAATCCCACTCAACGATCTCCCTTATCCCATTTCCCATATCTGCGCTCGGCACCACAAACACCAGTTCCACATCCATCCTCTTCGCCTTCTCCACGCACTTATCCAGCTCCCCCCTAATCGCATTCGTCTGGCACTCGTAAATGAAAGTTTACCTCAGCCCCGAGAGGGAATTGAACCCTCGACCTCTTGTTATCCCGTTTTTTGATTAAACTTTTCCTGAAAAGCCTTTACGAGACAAGCGCTCTACCACTGAGCTACCGGGGCGTTGTGACAGATATGAATAAATAGATATGAGGATGAGATATATTAAGCTTTTTTGCTTGTGATTCTATGATTTTTGTGAGTGCTTACAACGATACCGATACAGCTGGGAAGGTTTCTACAGCAAGCATGCTTCCGGGGCCTGATAATGATCCGTTGAATGCGCCATCAAAAAACAAGAAGACTGGGATTCCGAGGAATATGCTTGCAGCGATAGGGGCAGTTGTAGTGATGATAGTAGCCATTGCAGTGCTGCTGATAGTAAGGATGCCGTCCAATGCCACTACAACTACAATAACTGCCACAACGAGTATGGCAACAACTACAGTTCAAACGCAGCTGGCCAGCTATCAAATATTCGGTTGCACTATGATAAACAAGCCCGGGGTGTATAACGTGACGGACAATATAATAACCACGAACACCACGGCGCCGTGCATAACCATAGATTCTAACAATGTGGTGCTTCAGGGACTAGGGCATAGCATAACGGGGAGCGGACCATTCGTTGAGAGTGGAACTCCATCATATGGCGTCTTTGTAAGGGATGTTTCAGGAGTAAAAATTGAGGGTCTCGACATTTCAAGATTCTCTTATGATGTTTATCTTTCTGGGGTCAGCAACTCATCAGTAACCAATGTGAACGCTGTTAATGGCACAATGTCAGATGCATATTTGACAGGCTCTTCTGAAATCAAACTTTCAAATGACACAATATACAGCTCATTGAGCAATAATGGAGGTCTGTTCATAGAAGGAGGTAAGAATAACACGGTGAATAACAGCAGGATCATGTATAATGCGTATTACGGGCTTGACCTGAATTCTACGGGTAATAAGTTCTACAACAACAGCTTTTCAAATAATCCGGTGGATCTTGAGTGCGCGGGCAACGCAACTTACAACAGCACTAATGTATTCAAGAGCTCTGAGTGCCAGGTAAACCAGTACTGTAACTTTGCCTCATGCACATCGCGCAACATACCTTACAATATAAGCAACACTCAATTAAGCACGGCGATAAACGGCTGCGGCTCTGTGAACAACAACGGAGTTTACACGCTGTCAGGGAACATCAGCATGACAGATTATGAAAATACATCAAATCCATTGTCAAGGAAGGATGCCTGCATAACCATAAACTCGCCTGATGTGAAGTTGAACTGCCAAGGAAAAACAATAAGCAATGCATATTATGGCATTGTTGTTTCGGGGCTTTACAATACAAGCGTTGTGAACTGCAACTTCGAGAATGATATGTATGGACTGTTTGACAAAAACACAATAGGTACGGTAATTAACAATGTAAGTTCAAGAGACACCACTTATGGCATATACCTCAATGACACAACAGGTAGCGTTGTCCAGAATGCAACAGCGCGCGCAGATGTATTTGGCCTTTACCTTAATGCGTCTTCAGGAGCAAGCTTATACGGACTTAATATGACTGGAAACAGCTATGGAATTTATGTGAATGGACAGGAAGGCAACAGCTATTACAGTGGTAAGTCGCTCAATAACACAAAGGGCGATTTATACTGCTCTGCCACAGCATACAACTCTACGCAGAACCTGTTCCACCCACTTCTATGCAGCTCATCGGATTGCTCATGGGCTACTTCATCATGCAGCAAGATACTAAGCCTTCCGCTCCCAGTAACATCATTAAACGCTTGCGGGTCCATCTCTACCCCAGGAAACTATAAACTTTCAGGTGACTTGATTGGAGGATCTGGCACATGCATTGCCATAAATTCTGATAACGTTACTCTTAACTGCGAAGGAAACAGCATAAACGGCGCAGGAAGCGGAACTGCCGTGTCCGTTAAGGGAAGTGATGGTGTAAACCTTAATGATTGCGGTATAAAGAACTTTGACTACGCAATAAATCTGGATAACTCAACATATGTAAACATAACAGGATCCAATATCAGCAACGTAAAGTATGGAGTATATGAAAAAGGAGGCCATTATGGTACTATAAATGACAATAAAATTACTATATTCAGCAGCTCAGCTATATCACTTAATGCAACGAACAACACCATAATAGAGAACAACAGCGCGAGTTCAGGCTCACTAGATACAGTAGCTTACGTGTTCAGTGGGATTTTCAACAGCATTATACTGGACAACAGCGCACAGAACAATGGCGCTTATGCATTCTCGCTCACAAAGTCGCGCAATAATAAGATACTGAACAACAGTGAGACCGGAAACGGGCCTGCTGGCTATTACTGCGATGCATACAGCTCGGGGCTTTATGCGCAGCAAAACAACGTCAACTACGGAAACGGGAAATTAGGATGTGTGTGGATGATAGAGATTAATCGACAGGTGCCGCAGACATGCAGCGCGGTGATGAGCTCCAGCACAGTGGAACTGAGCCAGGATATGCTGTATACTTATGGGGGAACATGCTTCAGCGTGATAAACCAGAACGGCCAGAATGCCAACAACACGCTGATAAACTGCAATGGCCACACAGTGCTGGCAACAAATGGCGGAACGTTCGTCAATGTCAGCAAGGCATCTGGAGTACAGCTTGAAAACTGTTATTTGAAGGGCTTCACGATAGGAATAAACAGCAACGGTGCCGATACTGTTGTAGTGAACAACACAATTACAAATACGAAGACTGCGGTCAATATAGAAAACGCAGAGTACAACAATGTGAGGCACAATACAATAACAAACTCGTCTTATGGCATAAGTATAAGCAACGCAAAGTATGGAAGCGTGAAGAACAACTTTATTATGAACGTCAACATAAGCATGCAGCTGAACGGACTGTTTGATGAGAACATCAACAACAATACAGCCAGGATAGGCAATATAGGCTTGTACCTATTCAATGCAACGCAAAACTTCTTCCAGGACAATATATTGACGAACCAGAGCAACAGCGGAATCATTTGCGATAAGACTTCAGGGAACACGTCAAGCATAAACAGGGACTATGGCAACAACGTATGCTCTTCCAATATAGCATGCGATTGGATGACTTCATCCCCGTTGTGCAAGGTTTGACGCTACTCTATTAATGGAGGTAAAATGGGAAATATAACAGCACATATAGTTACAGATGCTTTGAGGAATACAGTAGACCCTGAGATAGGCATAAACATAGTAGATCTTGGATTAATTTACAACGTAGCAGTATCAGAAGGCAAAGATATAGATTTGCAGATAACCATGACAAGCCCAATGTGTCCCGTGACAAGCATTATACTAGCCGATGTACAGTTAAGGCTTGAGAAGCTTGATGGCGTCGGGAAGGTGAATGTTGATTTGGTGTGGGATCCGGCATGGACACCTGAAATGATTACAGAGGAAGCAAGACTTGGCCTCCAGTAAGGCGATGAAGTGAGAATTAGGATTAACGTAGCATCTAAAAACAATGTCAAGATAGATGCAGTCAGGGAGGTTGCTGCTCTTTACGGAATGCTAAAGAACTCTGAAATATGTTCAATAGATGTAAAGTCGGGGGTTTCAGAACAGCCTAAATCACTTGATGAGACAGTACGCGGAGCTATAAACAGGGCTAATGCAGCATACACAGACTGCACGTACAGCGTTGGCATTGAGTCTGGCATTATGTATGTCCCGCATACTAAAACCGGATTTATGGAGTTTTCTGCATGCGTAGTATATAATGGAAAGGAGTATGGCATAGGACTGTCAAGCGCATTTGAATTTCCAGTTAACATTACAAAAATGATACACAAACTGGGTCTTGATGCCAATGAGGCCTTCTTCAACAGCGGACTCACAAAAGACAATAAGATTGGCAGCTCAGATGGGGCAGTAGGCCTTCTGACTAAAGGCAGAGTGACAAGAAAGGATTATACCAAGCAGGCATTGATTATGGCACTGATTAATTTTGAGAACCCGGATCTGTACGGCCTTAAATAATTTATTGTATTAGTGTGCAGCTGATATGCTAGACTATGTGATTATGCCTTCATCTGAACGTTTGTATCGGTGAAGCTCAGAGCTTGCAAACCACACTTTTATCTCACGATCCGCAGCTTTTGCTGTTTCCGATACATGCACAACATTGCGGACAGGCCTCTTTGCCGCATCCGCCGCACCGTATGTGTCAATTGAGTACATGCCCCTTATAGTTGAAGGATCCGCCTTTCTAGGCTCTGTTGCTCCAGCTATCTTTCTGGCAACATCATTTGCAGCATTTCCTTCAAGCACTATGGCGACTATGGGACTCTTGCTAAGCTCCTCCATAAGCAATGACCTTACGCGCATGCCTATCTGAAGCTCTGTCTCTTTTGTCGGTATCCCTTTCTCTGAATTGGATGCTTTGAGTTTTTTCCCGACGCTGAGCAGCCACTCTTTGTCCTCTGCGTAGTGCTCTCCGGTCTGCTTGGCTGTGGGCTGCACCATCTTTATGCCTATGACCTTAAGACCTGTTGCTTCGAACCTTTCTATTACAGTGCCTATTAGCGCCCTTTGAACTCCATCGGGCTTAATCAGCACTAGTGCTCTTTCGGACATATAGATTAACCTCAAGGGATATTTATATAAACTTACAAGCAGCTTATATATAAAGGTGCATATCCTGGGTGTTAGCCGTGATCAGACAACCGATAATAGTAGTCATGGGGCACGTGGATCATGGCAAGACCACGCTTCTTGACAAGATAAGGAGCACTACCATAACAGTGAAGGAAGCAGGAGGCATAACACAACACATAGGGGCGAGCGAAGTACCTCTTGATGTGATAAAAAAGACGTGCGGACCACTTCTTGAAAGGTTTAAGATAAGTATAACGATACCCGGGCTTTTGTTTATAGATACGCCAGGCCATGAAGCATTCACAAATTTGAGGAAGCGCGGTGGAAGTGTTGCAGATCTGGCTATATTGGTAGTTGACGTAACAAAGAACTTCGAGCCGCAGACGCTCGAAGCCATAGAGATTCTAAAAGAATACAAAACACCGTTTATAGTAGCGGCAAACAAGATTGACGTCATTACAGGATGGAGGGCTTCAGGCTCCTCCAGCTTTGCCGAATCTATATCAAAACAGACGGCACATGTTGTAGAGGACATTGAAGCGCGAATATACTCACTGGTTGGCGCACTGAGCGAGGTCGGCTTCAATTCTGAGAGATATGACAGAGTCAAGGACTTCAA
Source organism: Microcaldota archaeon (assembly GCA_027340645.1). Taxonomy (GTDB): domain Archaea; phylum Micrarchaeota; class Micrarchaeia; order Micrarchaeales; family CABMGC01; genus JAJZOD01. The sequence continues at coordinate 3,127 of DAHWQN010000017.1, read as the reverse complement.
GACAGAGATACTGATATGCCCCATAAGCGCAAAGACCGGAGAAGGAATTGCAGAACTACTTGTATATGCTACGGGCCTTTCGCAGCGCTTCCTTGAAGACAGACTCGAGGTGGAGGTGAACGGCGCTGGAATAGGAAGCATAATAGAGCGCAAGGAGGAGAAGGGACTTGGAACTACAGTAGATGTAATACTGTACGGCGGATCCCTTAATGTAAATAACACAGTAGCGTTTGCTACTTCGAGTGGCATAGCCAGATCCAAGATAAAGGCCCTCTTGAAGCCAAAGGCGCTCCAGGAACTCCGTGAATCTTCAAGCAAGTTCTATTATGTAGACAATGTAAGTGCCGCTTCTGGGATAAAGATAAGCGGCTCTGGATTTGAGGATGCCTTGCCTGGCTCCCTTGTCATATCGGTGGATTACCCTGACTACGAAAACGAGATAAAATCTGAGATACAGGAGGTATTCGAGGTGGATAAGACAGGCATAATATTGAAGTCAGATAGCATAGGCGGCATTGAGGCATTATCAAAATTATTAAAGAGCGCCGGGGTGAACATAAGCAAGAAGGGCATAGGAAAAGTAACAAAACGGGACGTGATGGATGCGTTTTCAATAAGTTCAGAAAACCCCGAGTGCGCTGTTGTTATAGCATTCAATGTTGAAAATGAGGAAGATGCCTCGCAAGAGTCTTATGCAACAGGCATCAAGATATTAAACGGGAATGTAATCTACAAGATAGTAGATGATTATAAGGAATGGCTTGATGGTGAACGTAAGAAAAACAGGAACACGCTTGAGAAGGCGCTCGTATTTCCAGGGGTTATAAAGACGCTGCCGAACAGCTGCTTCCGTGTTTCGCATCCGGCAATATTTGGAGTGGAGGTAGTTGCTGGGCGGATGAAGCCCGGAGTCCAACTTATGAACAAGTTCGGTGACATTTTGGGTTCTGTGAAGGAGATGCAGGATAACGGGATAAGCCTGCAGGAGGCAAAGAAGGGCGGCAACTTTGCCATGTCAATGGATGGAGTCACTTATGGAAGACAACTTCAGGAGAATGAGATGCTTTATGTATTCCTGAATGATGATGATGAGAGAGCCCTGCGCTACAAGTTCACTGACATGTTAACAGATGAGGAGCTTACTTTGCTGGATGACATATCAAAGATAAAATCTACTAAGAGAAAATAGTTACTTCTTTGGACTGCGGAATGCGCCTGCAATATAGTCCCCGTAAATCCATATGGCTGTGCCTATGAGGATTGAAACAACTCCTGACCATATATACAACATAATTCCACCGTTATAGTCCCCGTATAGCCACACCGATATTCCTATAATTATTAATGCAACTCCTATTACAATTGCCCTTGTGGATGCGCGCTTCATTTTATACACCAGATAAGCGGATATAAGCGCTATAACTATTATGAATGCGATAATGAGGCCATAGCTTCCTATTCCATAGCCTGATGATACGTATCCAGAAGATCCGGAGCCGCTCGATTTTGTTGAAGCAATAGTGGTTGTAGCTGTAGTTTTTGCAATTGTATTGCTTGCTGTAGTGTTCAGTGTAGTGACAGGTTGGATTGAAGACGTCTGGCCTATTGTTATGTTCAGTACAGCACTATTGGTAGAGGGATCATCACCAATAGCCCCAAATACGGCCTGATACTTTCCTTTTTGTGCGGAAGGCAATGCGGTTATCAGGAGCGTGCCTGAATACGGCGGATCACCTTGTGCATTGCTTATACTTATGCTTATTCCGTCTTTGCTTAGTTGTGCACTGTTCTGTACAACAACTGTAGTGCCCCACGTATTCCCTGTGGAAAGGTTCACGTTAAAACTTAGGGTAGCATTGCCCCCCTGAATCAGGGTTATGTTGTTATTTGACAATGATATAGTCGAAGTTCCATAGCCAATTGCGAATACTGCAGGAAGTGTCAATAAAGCCGATATAACTGCAAGAAGCGCAAGACTTTTCATGTCAACATATCAGATTGGTGCTAAGGATTTTTATATTTATGCCTTAGATAAATTTCAGTTCCCTCTTTGCCTTTTCAAGTTCCTTTTGCGCACGCTCAATATGCATTGAAACCATGGAGAGCACATCTATCAACCCGTATTTGTTGTAGGAATCCATTCCGGCAGCTATGCGCTTCCCTACCTGCTTCAAGCTTTTGTTATGCTTACTCAGATCTTTCGACATTACCTCCAATAGGAGATAATCCCCGATAATCTCATTCTTTCCTGTTTCCCTGCCTTTAGTTTTTTTGCTACTTGCCATTCAATCACTTTAAAAGTCTGTTTTAATCAGTTACATTTATGCCTGAGGTCTCGGATGGCTGGCTGCTCTGATAAAAGCCACCGACTGCCATGTAAAGATTTTGGTTTGATGATACAGTTCCAGCCTGCGAGGCCGACATGGACACGTTTGCTACAATTCTGACAGTGACGCTTTGGCACATAAGCCTTGTCACATTTATGCTAGCATCTGCAAACTCATTTAAGGTGTCGTTTCGCGTGCCATTTAGTGTATTATAATGCATTATTGTTGCAGGACCGTTGGATGGAATCAACTCAACGTAGAGCTCCGGGCTCGGTGGAGAAAATATCTGGAAGTTTAGGTATGGTAGAATCGGAACATAAGTAAGAGATATGTTTCCTGGAACAGGCGAAGCTCCATTGCGGAACGTCGTTGCTGCATAATTACTATTGGAGTTATATCCGGACCATTGATCAACATAATAATCGTTTTTGTTATTTGCATACGTAAGATTCAGTGGGGCAGTGCCAAAGCCTTTGCCGTATGTAGTCCATCCAAAGAATGTTCCTGTGCTAAAATTGCCATTGTATATACTTACAGTGCTTTCATTTGATTCGCATGAGTGTGTCTGATTTGTTTTAATCGTAGTTGTGGATGATACATTCTCTGTAGCTATAGAATTTACTGTCGTAGTGATAGTTGACGTAGTCGATGCATGGTTTATTGACCCATTTGAAAGCATTATATAAATTGCAAACACAGCAGCTATTATGACCACCAATATGCCTACGTAAGTAGATGTTCCTGCCATACTAATGCTTGGAAGGCAGTATTTTAATCCTTTTGCATTGCCTTAATGCCTT
>DAHWQN010000016.1 GCA_027340645.1 Microcaldota archaeon | reverse complement strand
ATATCTCAAGGCTTGCCTTGTTGCGCGTAGCTTGCAGTTCCTGGCTTTCAGTGCGCAATGCCCTCCATCGCTCGTCAAGCTCCAACAACTCGTCAAGCTTGAATTTGCTGTTTCTGTCCTTTAGGGACTTGCGCATCTCCTCTGCGTGGTCCCTTACATACTTTGTCGTTATCATAGAACCAACCTATTATAGGTGGGGAACGATTAATAATACTTCCATGCAAAGATAAAAAGGCATGCAGGGGTGGCAGAGCTTGGCCAAATGCGACGGGCTTAGGACCCGTTCCCATAGCGGGTGCGAGAGTTCAAATCTCTCCCCCTGCATTATAATTATTGTTAGTCATAATTCCATCTGATGCGAATGCTTAATAATATTATCATAATAATATTACTGTATTATCTTGCTAATATAGTGATCTGATGACGAATAAATTTTTTGACAGAACAACAGAATTAGCTTCGTTAAAAGAGCGTTACGAATCCATGTGCAAAGGGCGCGGTTCTCTTGTTGTAATATATGGCAGAAGGCGTGTCGGCAAGACGGAGTTAGTCAGACATTTCTTCGAAGGGGCAAAATGCCAGAAGCTATATTTTTATGTTGACTTAGCCGAAAGGAGAGTGATTTTGGACTCATTACAAAAGAGCATTTCGGAGCAGTTGGGAGACAACGTCATATTTTCTGATTTCGACGACTTCTTTAAATTCATAAAAAGCAAGTCCGATGCGGGGCCGTTTATATTGGCCATAGACGAATTCCAGCGATTTTTAAGCACTGCTCCGGAGGTAATAACTTCGATACAGAAATACTGGGATGACGGATTCAAAGATAAACGGATAATGATTGCGCTGGTTGGCTCCTCAATAGGAATGATCCAGAGGATAACCAGCAGAGCCGGCGCCCTCTACGGCAGAGCTGACAAGATAAGGGTGACCCCGTTTAGGTACCAAGATTTTAGGCAGATGTTCGCCGATCTTGACGAGACGGAAAAGATAGTGCGATACGCAGTCTTTGGTGGTACGCCATACTATCTGGAAAAGACTTTACAATTCACTGATACCATAACTGCCATTGATGAGCTCGTGATAAAGAAAGACGGCAGCCTTTCAGAGGAGCCAAAAACACTCCTCGAATACGAGAACTTCAGGACACACGCAAGATATAACTCGATTCTGCAATCAATCTCTTCTGGCAAGGACGTCCTAAAAGAGATATCGGATTTCACTAAAGTTCCGGTCACGGCATTGCCTCCATATTTGACGAAGTTGGACGAGCTACTCTCTCTTGTGGATAAGAAGGATCCCGTCTTGGGGAAGGAGCGATTGAAGCGCTATCAGATAACAGATAATTTCTTCCGCTTCTGGTATAAATTCATTTTCGAAAACCAAACAACCATAAACCTTAACAACAGGTCTTTCGTGAAGGAAAAGATAAAATCGGAGCTTAACTCATATGTCGGTAGGCTATTTGAATCTGTAGTAAGGGAGCTATTGGTTGCCTATCAAGGTAAGAGAATCGGGAATATTGAGATTAATTTCAATCAGATAGGTTCATGGTGGGACAGAAATAGCAACGAAGTAGATGTGGTGGCTGTCAACTTTAAGGAAGAACGCATTCTTGCCGGTGAGGTAAAGTGGTCTTCGCACCCTGTCGGCGATGAGATTTTGGATGAGCTGGTAAGAAGGACGAAGCTCATTGGTGTGGCAGGAAAATATGAGTATATGCTGGTTTCAAAAGCTGGATTCACAAAATCGTGCGAGGAGAAGGCCCATCTGCTTGGTGCTCTACTTATCGACATAAACCGGTTAAAAGCGCTCTTTGATGCGGCTTGAAGCTTGGCCAAATGCGACGGGCTTAGGACCCGTTCCCATAGCGGGTGCGAGAGTTCAAATCTCTCCCCCCTCACCTATGTTCTACGATTGCACAGTCTTTGGAATAGTTTTATATACCCTATTCGCTCCATTGTGCCATGATTCTATGGCAAAATTAGTTGTCCAGACAGGTAAGGCTAAGCAGCACAAGGGTATCGGATCCACTATAAAAATTATGCCTCCAGAAATACCAAAGGAACAGAGAATGGAGCTTATTATAGCGGCAGGATTCGTTACGCCTCCAAGGCTAGATATTTCACAATTATGCAGAGAGCAGCGCACCGAAATGGAAACAGCAGCTTCATTCGCAGAACTTCACAGAATAGTTACTGGTGAGCATAAAGTACCAGATAATACCAAGTAAGATATTATCTATCCGACTTCTGTCTTTCTGAATGCAAATACTGCCAGTGATACCATTATTACTGCTGATATTGTTATTCCCAACAAGTCTACCCAGATAGACAAGGTGCCTGTTCCAAGAAGTGCGTTCCTGAGGCCATCTACACCATAAGTCAGAGGATTCAGATACATTATGAACTGTATTGATGACGGAAGCGATGTTATTGGAAATATGCTGTTTGACAGAAAGAACAGAGGCATGGTAAAGAAGCTTGTGACAAGCTGGAAGCCCTGAAAATCGTTTATCATAGAACCCAAAGTCAGCCCAAGGCCTATGAATGTAGCGGCTATGAGAATCATGAAGACTATAGCAAGTGCTGTATATGCCGTGATTTGTATCTGGAATCCTATGATAAGCGCTATTATGACTACCAAAATACTCTGCAGCACTGCCGTTGTGCCTCCTCCAAGCACTCTTCCTATAACTATAGATGACCTAGAATTCGGCGTAACGAGTATCTCCTTCAGGAAACCAAACTGCCGGTCCCACAGTACCGCTGATCCAGTGAATATCGATGTAAATAGAAGAGACATGCCTATTATCCCAGGTACAATGAAGTTAAAGTAACTGCCGCCTGTGCCAAGATTTATCAGGCTTCCTAAACCAAGACCCAGTCCTAGAAGAAAGAATATTGGCATCATCATCATTCCGATTATCCTCGACTTTGCCCTTATGAAGCGTTTCACATCGCGCAGCCACATTATGTATATAGCATTTGTATCCACATTATCGCCTCCTGTTCATTGTCCTCATCCTGCCCTGCCATGCATTGCCTTCCTCCTCCCGTATGCTCTTGCCGGTGTAGTGTATGAATACGTCTTCAAGACTTGGCTTGTGCAACAGCACAGAATCTACCTTAGCCTTGTGTTTTTCAGCTATTTCCATAAGTGCTGGTATTCGTTTTTCTCCCTCCTCTACTGTGATGTCTATAGTTCCATCATGCTTTGACAGGGCCTTTACCCATTTGGTTGACTTGAGGGAGCTCTCTACTAAGTCCTCGCCGCTGCTTATGCGCAATGATACCACATCGCCGCCTAACTTATCCTTAAGCACCTTAGGAGTATCAAGGGTCACAAGCCTTCCATGGTCGACTATGGCTACCCTATTACAAAGGTAATCCGCCTCCTCGATATAGTGAGTTGTAAGTATCAGGGTTACATTGCTTATTTCATTAAGTTTTTTGATATACTCCCAGATATGACGCCTTGTCTGCGGATCCAGACCTACAGTCGGTTCATCAAGGAACAGCACTTTAGGTTCGTGAATCAGGCCACGACCTATTTCAAGTCTGCGTTTCATACCTCCAGAATAGAATTTGACAAGCACATCTGCTTTATCCTCAAGTTCTACCAACTTAAGCACCTCCTTGACCTTAATGGCGCGTTTTTTCTTAGGGACGCGATAAAGCACCGCATGAAATTCAAGATTTTCCCTGCCTGTAAGCTCATCGTCAAGTGATGGATCTTGAAACACTATGCCTATGCTATTGCGCACAAGATTGGCGTCCTTTTTGATATCATGTCCTGCAACCCTGGCTTCGCCCGACGTGGGCTGCAATAGTGTCGTCAGCATCTTTATTGTTGTTGTCTTGCCTGCGCCATTAGGGCCCAGCAACCCGAATATCTCGCCTTCTCTCACAGAGAACGAGATTTTGTCAACAGCCTTAAGCTTTCCAAACTCTTTGCTAAGCCTATCTACTTGTATTATATCCATCCTATCATCAAGTTATCCGAGATCTGAAAGCCTCTTGGCCATCTTCTTGATTCTTTCCTTGTACTCTACGAATTCCTTGCTGTTACTTTGAGCGAGCTCCTCCAAATAGGATGCACTGCCCTCCATCTTTGTGATTATATCTTCTGTATCGTTTATCGGACCGGACTCTTTCTTATAAGTTTTTGTCAATTCATACTTTCCTGTAGCATTCTTTTTTATAATGCCTTCGCTCGTAAGCTGCTCAAGGAGGGGGTATATTGAACCTGGAGAAGGCCTCCACCATCCGCGGCTCATTTCCTGAATCGAGTCCATTATCTCTATGCCATTTTTCTGCCCAGACTCAAGTACGCGCAACACTGTAGGGCGTATCCAGCCTCTTTGCCCGAAGTTCATGCGCCAGTGCTCCGCGTGTCCCCAGCCGTGATTTCTATTTTCAAATTTGTTTTCGGATCCATGCATAATATAACCTTTGAATATTCAATATCGTATATTCAATATTTAGTATACGATAAATATATATACATTTGCTTTTAGGTAGTTTATGGTAAAATCGCAACTTTTCAAACAGTAAATTTATAAATCATACTGCATAAGTATAGCGCTGATGATTCTATGGCAAAGAGAGTGGTTGTGCCTGCTGAACATTTTGGTAGGAAATTAGAAGGGGAATTTAAGAGTGCAGCGGACTCTAAAAAGGCTTTAGAGGTTGCTTTGAAACTTGTAAAGGAAGCAAGAGAGATGGAATATTCAAGGTTCGGGGTTGTTGTAGGGCCGATACACTCGGATGGTGAAAAACACACTATGCAAAACCTTAATGCGTTAAGGAGACTTGCTGATCATTACAACTTTTTTGGTCATCATGGTGTTATATTTCCAGTGATATCTCCAGGCAACATGTCTAATAATGATTATATACGTCTGTTCCAGCATGGCTCTGCAAATGAGACAGACAAAGGCAACCTGGCTATTGTGCAATTCTTGACTGAATTTATAAGCTCTGGATTTGTTACGGATATTGTAAAGGCACCTCGGTCGGATGAGTCATCAGAGGCAAGATTAATAATAACTGTTGCCCAGGATAAGCGCCTTAATGTTATAGATGAAGGAAAACATAACGTAGATATATTAAGGATAATTAAAACTTCTAGAAGAGACTTAGAGTTGTAGAGTTTACTCTCTTACTTTCAAAGCCTTCTTTATGTTGGTGTAGGTGAGCTTCTTTATCTGCGACTCAGTAAAGCCGTTAATATTCATTAGATCGTCAAGAAACTTTGCATAGAACTCGAGTGATCTTATGCCAGATGCTTATGCGTCTGGAGACTTTGAGGCGTTGAACTCCTTCTCAAATTTAGAGTGTGGTGCATGGTCGGTGCCAATCCAATCTATCATGCCGTCTTTCAGCATCTGCGTAAGCTCTTGCGCCATTGCTGCATTGCGTATAGGTGGATTGACTTTGTATATTGTTGCCCGCGTGTCCTGCATGTCCTTGTCTGTTGAAAGAAGTAGATGATGGGGCGTTACCTCACAACTTATACGCATATGCCTCCTTGCTTTATCAACAAGGCGCACGCTCTCTGGCACAGATGTATGTCCTATGTGCAACTGGCCTTTAAAGCCTGCATCTGCTGCGAATCTTATTTGATCGCGTACAGATTCCACCTCTGCTTCTGGTGGTTTGACTGTGCTCCATGAAACTGGAACATTCGGATTCCAGAGATTATACTTTGAGAGGCTTTCTTTCTCGCAATGAACAACAATTACCCCCTGGTAGCCCGCATCTGCAAGTGTACTGTAAACAAGCCTTTGCGATTCTTCTGAAACTATTGCAAGGTCTCCAGTGGATTTGCCAGCATACATCTTTATTCCAACGACATGGTCGTTGTCTTGCACTATTGATGCTGCATTGCGCAGTTGTTTTTCATCGGATGTTGCTCCAACCCATAGGTAGTAACCATCGAGGCACTTCTCTCGTTCTGCAGTAATCAGCCTGCTTTCTACCCTGTTTGCAGTTGTAAGCGGCGGCTCTGTATTAGGCATGTCACAAATCGCAACAATTCCCTGGCTTTTTGCAAGAGACATTACCTCAGATATTGTTGCCTTGTACGACTGAGACCAGTCCCTGCAGTGGACGTGAGGATCTATTCTTTTAGGCTTGCCATCTGAATTCATTGTTTCACCTGAAGCAGTTTTATCCTGATCATGAAGCGGCATGCATTCGTATCTACTTGTCTGCCTCTCACAAGAACTATGCCATCGTGTTCGCACAATGCTATGTTCATGAGACCTCTACCCCCGAATATCTCCTTTTTGCCTGTCTCTGCGTTAGTCCTGGAATAGTCATATATGCCAAACGTGAACTGCTCGGGATTGTTCTTATCCATTGAAGCATACAGTTTGATTCTTTCTGACAGCCTTTCAAGATTTTCTGATGTTGCAACACCGAAGTTGTTGATTTTGAAGCCGAGTGGAGTTTTAATATGTCCTATAATTATAAATGGCTCTTCCGCATATCCTTCGGGGGTATAATTAATTATATTGCGCAAAAGTTCTGAGAGCACCAACCGCATCTGGAAACTGCTACGTCCCTGCACTCCGAGCTTGGAGCGGATTCTCTCAACATCCTGCTCTACTTCAGATCTACGGAATGGTGCCGATAGCACTAGGATATTGCCTTTTGTTAAGTGCGACATTGCTGCAGTGCGCTCCCTCTCCTCACGTTTAGGCCCATTGATTACTTGAATTTTTGGCATTGTATCATGTAATTTTCTGGCGTACAGTGCATATACACCCAGGTTTTATGGCATATTAAAACTCCGAGAGTATCTATTCTATAATTTATAATCGCAGTATCTTATTTTATGCTTTGCCTATACTTAGGCTCTTTGTCTTGGATTTTATTGATTCGGTTTGCAGGCTTGCGTACATGAAAGTGACAGTTTTACCATTTCTTTCCATTATACTTCAAAACAAAGGACCTTCTTAAGGCATTTTCAGAGTGCATGTTTTACAATCTTGCAGAGACCTTATCTTATACCTTACGCACATTACTGTGGTGTCAGATAATTTTTATGTGTCATTGTATAGGCACACCACGTAAACAGAAAGAATTGGGGAGTTCGAGATTTGAACTCGAGTCTTCAGGACCCAAACCTGAAAGCCTACCAAGCTAGCCTAACTCCCCTTCCGATTATAGAATAAGTGATCGCGAAGATAATTAGCTTATTGCTTCGGCTTCCTGCCCGGAGGCTTCGGAAGCTTGAGGTGCGAATACGCCTTGGCCAGCATCTCCTGGTTAATATCTGTATCGAACTTCAGGTTCAGGAGTGTCTTGCGCATCATGTATGTATTTGCTATCTCCTTGAGCTCGGTCTTTGTACCTATCGCCTTCTCTACAGCCGCCTTTGCCCCTGGAGTGCCGAGTTCTTGGACAGCCGCGGCCAAGTCACCATATCTCTTTGCCTTGTCTTTTGTTATTGTATCAACATATGCATCGAGAACGTTAAGGTCCATCCCTAAAAACTCGAATGCCTTCTTGTCCAGTGTCTGCCTTACTGATGCGAGTGCAAATGAGACCTCTTCTGGCTTTGTGTCATCATGAACTGTTGCCTTTTTTATCACTACCCAATTCTTGTACTTAGCTGAAAACTCTATGCCCTCCCCTTCAGCCATAAGATCCCAATCTAACTTATTAAGTAGTAGCCTGATGCCTTCTCACGAGCGATTCTTTTCACTACATTTTTCTGCACGAGACTGACAAGAGTGTTGTTAACCATGCTCTTCGGCCTGTTGCACTTCTTGGCTATGTCATCAGCTGTCTTCTTCTTCTCTTCACTTGTAGCTCCTATGTCCTTCATGGCCTGCATTACCAGGCTTTCTATCGGGTTCAGATCTGTCATTTTATTACCTCTTGGTAAAAATCATTTCTTCACGCGGCTCTCCTTGCGCTTCACGCGAAGGTACCTGCTGCCGCACTTCCTGCACTTTTCTACGCCTGCGCGGTTCCTGGACTTGCATCTCCTGCATACCCAGATACGTGTCAGCGCCTCATCTGCCAATGCGAACTTTCCCATTTAAAATCACGGTTAAAAGCTTAACAGGAATTATATGAATGGAAAGGTATTTATTCTGTTGTTTACAACCTTGCCGCTTGCAAGCATATGATAGAGCACCCATTTCTAGTTTTCTGAAGCGGGCGTTATCATGTAGCAGTAGCATTCACAGTTGCATACGCGCTCTCTTCGCCCTGCACTATTATGGAGTAAGTCTGGTTTGATATGAACTGCGCAGCCATCCCAGACTCGCCAAACATCGCCTCTCCATCGTATGACAAAGTGATGCTTTTTCCCGGAGCCAATACATAGCCTGACTGGCCTTCAGCTTCGCTCTCAGTCTGCGGGAGCAACAGTGTACCGTTGCTGCTTATTATGAAATTGAGCGAGGAATGCATGTCATGCTTGAATTCAAGGCTGCCGTTGATGTACGCACTTACAGCCGCGCTTAGATTCCCCTTATCATGAAGATCATTCTTTATAGTGCTTTCAATGCTTGCGTTTGCATTGTCTCTTACTGTAGCGCCAGTAGTATAATTTCCAGATTGATTATCATGAATGGCATTTCCAGAGTTATCGCTGCCTTCCTTTCCGTTTATAGACGCATTTACACTTATGACTCCGGTTGTGTTATAATTATACCTCGGATACGCGCCTATATTGACTCTAAGACTCGTGTTGGCTTCTGATCCAGCACCAACATTTCCGTTGAAGGATGTAACGAGAAGCCCTCTGATAAATAGATGCCTTAATGTCACTGATGAGTTGCCATAGTTCTTGACAGTTACAGATACAATCATCGAATTGCTCTGTTCCGCCAAGGATGTGGAGCTTATGCCAACGTTAGAACTATTCTGTTCAAGTTTAGCACGCTCATTCGCATTTATCTGATCTCTTGAACCAACAACCGCATTGGCATTTGCGGATGTGCTGCCAACAACTATTGCCTTTGAAAATGGCACCATGACAAATACGTTCTGTGATGCATTTGCACCCCCATATATCTGGACTACGGACGGAGTTAGATCAATCAGTGCAGTAACATTGTCGGATAGATTTCCAAAAACCTTGACCTGAAGCCTTGAGCTAGGTATTGTTACATTGTATGTACTGCCGTTTATTGTTATGTTCGCTGTCGCACCGGTAAATACAATTGAATTGAATAAGACGTTTGCAGGCACCTTAGCTATAGCGACTATCTGGCTTACATTTGTGAGTGAAAGCAGGTTCACGCTGCCGCTTGTATTGACATCTACGAAGCCTGTCACGTTAGAAGAACTTGTTTCATGCAGCATTATTCCGGTATAAGAGAGTATAAGGGAGTTTGTCCCTGGCGGCACTTCTGGAGGGTCTGTTAGAGCTAGCACAACGCTTCCGCTTGAACTTCCAGATACGCTAGACACAGTAGTAACATTTTGTGATACAGAGGATGATGGCCCCGGTTTTACACTAGTTATCAATGCCAGCCCTATGACTGCCGCTAAAATTATCACAATACCTGCAACTACATATTTGTTCGCCATTTCAACACACACTGGGGCATTTGATGCCCTTATAACCATTGACTAAAAGCTATTTATTAGTATGGTAATGTTGTGGTTTCAAGAAGCGTAATTGAAATCAGCTCCGATTGATTTCTTCTTTCACATTTCCTGCGCGTAGAACATAAAGCTATTTATAAGTTTTA
>DAHWQN010000015.1 GCA_027340645.1 Microcaldota archaeon | reverse complement strand
GCTGAAAAAACATTTAAGGGCCTTAAGGATAAAGGAATAGAGATACGCGTGCGCACCAGGAAACTAATAAGCGAAGAGGCAGAGTGGGCCTATAAGAATCCGGATGAGGTTGTGAGTGTTGTTGAAAAGGCAGGACTCGCAAAGATAGTGTCGAAGAACATGCCGATGATTGTAATAAAGGGATAGGCATGCTCCGCATTTATAAACTTTAAGCACCAAATATTTGCGAGCCGGGATGGCAGAACCAGGTATCGCGCCAGAGTGCGCGGCGAAACTCGAGATCTGGTGGCCTTCGGGCCTTTTGGGTTCAAATAAACTTTTGGAAAAGTTTAAAGAAAACCAAGGTTTGGAAAGTCCCAATCCCGGCGATTCATTTCAGGAACTTTACGCGAAAAGCTTTTCTATATCTGCTTTCTCATTTCTGAACTTGCTTGATATCGGCTCTATTATCTTTATCATAGAAGATGATACAGCGTTCTTGAGATCCATAGGGTGGAGCTTCTTCTCTGAGAAATACTTCTCGATTTCAGTATATGATGTAAACTCTATATCGCCGCCGTACTTCCTGTCGCGCTCTATGTTCATCTTGCCCAAATGCGGGAATATTATGTATTTGCACAGCCCGAGGACAGGATTCTCATCCACTATGCCCTCAGGGCACCATCCGCTCGATATTATCTTACTTATCTCATCATTGCTGGCAAGTATCTTTATGCTTGAGCCAGGTTTGGACTTGCTCATCTTCATTGCGGTGGTTATCTCCTCTTTTGTTGCATTCTCACGTACCTTCGGCGGTTCGAGGAGAGATTGCAGTAGGTGCGTATGCAGCAATGCGAGCGGGCGCTTGTTGCCCAGCTCGCCGAATACCTCTCGTGCGAGCATGTGAACCTTTCGCTGGTCCATTCCGGCATGCGATATGTCTACATCAAGAGCGCGTATATCAGCAACCTGCATCATCGGGTATATGTATTGCGACACATGGAGCGTGTCTTTCTCGCTTCTTCCCTGTATTATCAATGTGCGTGTAGCCCTTGCTATGGTAGTTTTTGCTGATATTTTCATAACCTCCTGCCAATATTCATCGTTGTTGTGATATAGGTCTGAACCGAGCACTATCTTCGATTTAGGGCACGTTATGCTGAACAGCTTCTTATAGAATTCAGCTGCCTTCTTTATGCGATCCCAATCGCCTCCGAGTTTCTGATTCGCAACTGTATGCCAGTCTGCGATTAGCAGCTGCGTATCTACTCCTGCTTTTGCAAGGTCATTGACCTTCTTGCCTACCACGAGTATATGGCCTACGTGAAGCATGCCACTTATCTCAAATCCGACGTAGTGCTTTGGATGTTCTTTGGTCTCAAGTACTGAAACCAGGTCCTCGTCGGTGATTATCTCTTCTGTAGGATCAGATTTTATTATATCGATTTTTGTCTGTATGTCCATAGAACTCATATGCCTTTTGAAAGTCAAAATTATTAAGCTCTTGTGTCCCTTATGAAAAGGCCTCCAAAAATACGGCACCTCTGGTAATTCACGCCTAAGGATGATTAGAAAAAAAGGCAATACGCAGCGAGTATGGACTCTGAACTGTGGCAGCCAACTCTTTTGCCGAGTATGCTCTTGCTTCGATTACTCTTGCTTATTAGTGGACTGTGCTTCGGGCTTCTTCTCTGTAGAAGAAGTTGCAGGTGGAGTGGCTGGAGGCGTAGCGGCAGGTTGATGCGGTGCGTTATTAGAAGTGCGCGCATATGATGGTGATGATGATCTTTGAGCATATGGCCTAGGCGAACCATATGGTGCGCTCTTTCTAAATTCAGATGCTGCTATGCTCTTTGGCAGGGCAACCTGCTTGATGTCCCTGTCAGGGAACTTCGTGCCTGGCTGCACTATGCGTACAGTGACGCCTATTGCACCATACTTAGGGTATGATGCTATCTGCGCAACATCAACGAGTTTTGACGAGTTTCCGGATTTAGGGAGATAACCGAGCCTTACCTTCATCTTCTTGGCTCTAGCACCCTTGGATGCGAGCTTTCCCTTCGCGACTATCTCTGCACCCAGTGCGCCATTTTGCATTATTTCCTTTATTGCAGTGTGTATAAGCCTTCTTGGATTTATCCCTCTTTCAAGGGCATTGGCTATTGATTTTGCCACGAGCCGAGGCTCGAGTTTAGCATTTGCAACGTCAGCAACGCTTATCTGCGGATTATCGAGCTTGAACTTCTTTTTCATTGTTTCTGTGAGCCCGTCTATAGTTTCTCCTCCGCGGCCTATGACTCTGCCGGGATTCATAACATAAGGCGTTATCCGGGTTATGACTGGAGTTTTCTGTATCTCTACACGTGAAAAGCCTGCGCGTGTAAGTGCATTTTCCATGTACTTTGATATGCTTCTCTTTATTATCAGATCCTGTATAAACTTTCGCTCGACTACCATTCACTCACTATTTGCCCCTGCAGATTCTGCTCCGTTTGCAGGAACAGTTTGCTTCCCTTGTGCTGTTGTCTCTTGCTTATTATCCTCTGCTTTCTGAACCTCATGTTTCTTCTCAGATTTCACTTCTGCCTTCTGTTCCTTCTTGCCTTCCTGAATTTTTGAATCATTAGCCTTCTTTTCTGTACCCTTCTCCTTGTTTTCTTTCTTCTCTTTCTGCTTTGGCTTTACGTCTTTTGATATACGGCTGACTATCTTTTCAATAGAGCCCTTTCTTGATATAAAGTACTTCATATTCTTTGACAGACCTTTTGAATCAGGATATGCAAGTGCTATCTCTATCTTAGCGTACTCAAGGTCACTGTGCATCGTTGCTGATCTGCCGTACATTCCACGGCCCCAGCCTATGCTTCCCTTTGATGGATATCTACGCTCTATCCTGCCTTTGTTTGCGCATGCGTGGATTATAACCATTTCATCTCCGTCCATGGCGTTGTTTGCCGCATTTGCTATAGCATTCTGTATTGCCACCCGCACCTCTTTTGCAGCTTTTATTGGATATGCGCCCTTTCTT
The DNA here is from genome assembly GCA_027340645.1 of Microcaldota archaeon. Lineage (GTDB taxonomy): Archaea > Micrarchaeota > Micrarchaeia > Micrarchaeales > CABMGC01 > JAJZOD01. The sequence goes on along the minus strand of DAHWQN010000015.1, from coordinate 7,546 downwards.
CCGTGAAGTTCACTCCTTGCGCCCATGTGCTTGTTGTGGCGCCTGTAAGGCACAGGCATTGCCTTCTCTGCCAGCCTATCAACTAGCTTCAATGCGACTCCGGCCTTGAGATATCTTACTGCATCGCACACTGCCCCGAGATCTTTATAGCTGACGTTAACGTCGCTGCGCTGTGCAAATGCCATGTTGGCCTTGTCCATCTTGATGTTAAATGAATAACCCATTACTTCACCGCTAAGAACTTGCTGCCACGAGTTGCGCGTATACCTGGTGCTGAGTGCTGCACGCGCTTAGTTGTGAATGCGTACTCACCGAGCCTGTGGCCGAGCATCTCTTCTGTAATGACCATGTCCTTGTACTCTTTACCAGTATGCACTGCAATCTTACGCCCTATCCAATCTGGAAGTATTACTGCCTCGCGCACACGGGTCTTTATCGGCTTATCGGAGTTAATCTTCTTTGCAGCCTCTATCTTATCTATAAGCTCTCTGTAGTCCAATGAGTTGCGTTTAATCGCACGTCTCTGCCTGGATGTAACCATAGATAGATATTGCTCCTTTGACAGTTTCTTTAATTCATCTCCGCTTTTGCCTCTGAAAGTAAAAACTCTTGGCATTCATTCACCTCTTCCTTCTCCCTACACGCCTTGCGGCGATATGCCCAACCTTTGCTCCAGGAGGAGCATTTCTGGACACCATACTTGATGCCCCCTTGTGGTGCTGCTTTCCACCAAATGGGTGGTCGACAGGATTTGACTTGACACCCCTGTTTGTAGGCCATGTCCTGTTTACTGCGTGCTTTATGTAGAAATTCTTTCCTGCCTTCATGATCGGCTTTGTCTTTGCTCCGCCGCCTGCAGCAGCGCCAAGCGCTGCCCTGCACTCTTTGTTCAATATTATAGTATGCTTGGATGGAAGGAGCACTGTAACTGTATTTTCAGTATGCGCTGCTACTGTAGCATAACAGCCTGCTGTCCTTGCTAACTTTCCTCCGTCTCCAGGCTTTGACTCGATGTTGTATATAGGCATGCCGTCTGGTATGTCTCCAATCTGCAAAACACTGCCAAGTGTGAGAGCCGCGCCACTGCCTTCCTGTATCTTGTCGCCTATTTTTATGCCTTCAGGAGCTATGAGGGTGTTTTCACTGAAATCATCGTATCTTACTAACATCAATGGAGCAGTATGCCCCGGATCGTCTATGAAGTCGATGACCTCGCCGTTCATCTTTGCAGAATGATTAGTGAACATGACATCCACCTTGAAGTGGTGTGGTGGCTTTGTATAGGCATTACTGCCTTTTCCGCGCCTTTGCTGCTTAAGTCGTTTTCCCATTTCATTACCTTTATACAAGTTTCAGCTTCTTCGCTATGTCACTTGCAAGAAACTCCTTCTTTAGCTTTATGTATGCCCTCTTAATATTATCAGGGCCCGTAACAGTATTTACGCGTTCAACCTTTACCTTGAATGTGTTCTCAAATTCCTTCTTTATTGTGTTCTTGTCGGATACATTGTCCACAACATATATTATAGTGTTTCCTGTCTCGGTTATGTTAAGCGCTTTTTCTGTAGCTATCGGGTATTGTAAAACATTGCTCATCATGACACCTGTTTCTTTAGCACATCCTCAACGCCTTCTATTGCACTTCTGCTCCATAGCATCAGCCTCGGCATTGCTCCTGGAGCAAGCTTTGATATTTTAAGTGCGTCTATGCCGCATACATCTACGCCAGCTATGTTGCGTCCGGCCTTGCTTATGCTTGAAGAATCTTTCGCGAGTATAAGAACGCTGTTGCGGAAATGCCTTTTTGATGACTTGCGGGCCTTGCCACTTCTAAGCTTGGGCTTTGTTGAACGCGCCATGTCGCCTGAGATTCCAAGAGCGCCGAGTATCTTGACAAGGTCCTTTGTTCTTGATACCTTTTCTATGCTATCCTCGACTATTATCGGAGTTTCCTTTTTATCAAGAGTGTGCCTCTTTAAAATTAGTTCTGCATTAGCTGAACCTGCAATGGCAGATTCTATTGCCAGTATGTACTCACGCTTGTTGATCCTTTCGACTATGTCCTTCTCTATCTTATGGGGATGAGCCCTGTGACCCTTAACGCTTGAAGGGACCTTACGGACATCGCCCATTGCTCCGCCGCCGAGCTTCTGCCTAGGGCGTATTGCTATTCCCATGTGCCTGCCACGCCTGTATCCAGAGTATTTTCCGACATATACTGCAGTGGTATTGTAACCAGCGAGCACGTCGTGACCCTGTGGTTGGTACTCTGCACTTTGCTCACTAAGTAGTGCTCTCCTGACTATGTCATGACGAAACTCCATATTGAAGATCTTTGGAAGAGTGACCTTGCCGGAAACCTTTCCTTCAATAGAATATACGTTTGCTTCCATGAATATCACTGTTTAGATGCTGTGGATACATAATTTAGCTGTGGCTGTTTCACTGGCCAGGTATTCCTTATAGATTTTCTTAGGCGAACCAGGCGTTTTGCAGTGCCAGGAATTGAACCGTCCACCAGTATGTAATCATTTTTCACTACACCATAATTAAGGAAGCCGCCCTTTACATTTATTGAATCTACATCAGCAGCTGTACCTATTTTAAGCACGCGTTTGTTTATTTCTGTCCTGTAGTTGTATCCCAAATGACCTGAGTGCGGGACAGAGAACAGAACCTTGGCTGGGTGCCATGCGCCTAGAACTCCGACGTGGCGAATCTTTCCTGTTGACTTTCTGTATAATCTTGCAACTCCGAATCTCTTAATCGCTCCAGCCCAGCCCTTGCCCTTGCTTATGCTTGTTATGTCTATGTAATCCCCAGGCTTTATAAACTCGTTTATTTTTACTTCCTTGCCCAACAATCCAGCTACATGATCAATCTTGTCCGCAGAATTCTTGCCGCCTACAGGAATCTCAAAACGCATTACTCTCTTGCTACCGAAGTTAAGAGTATTTGCATCTAGGAATGCTAGTGCTGTGACGTTGCATATTTCACTTGCCTTTGATTTAAACTTTGACACGTCATTATTCTTTGTCGCCTTTATTCCTACCTTTGCGGCGAGTCCTGTGTCGAAAACCTCACCTATTACGTGCTTGTATGATGAATAGCCATTTGCATAGAACCGTATTCCATAAATGTGTACCTTGGGGATTTCAAGGACTGTGACTGCACGTGCCACCTCGGTGCCCTTCGCTGGCCCTTCCGTATCATCTATCATCATTATGTGAGTCATGCCCGCTTTGAAGCCCACAAAGCCGAGCATCTCTTTTTCAGTTGAGATTGGTGAACTGCGCACTCTTGGCATCTGCCTTTTTGCGCGCCTATGCGGCCAATATTCAAGTGATCCTTTATGCGTCATTCAATTACCGGTTTTGCTTCTTCCTGCTTTGCTTGAAAGCCCGTTCTTCATTTCAGTTAGATCCATAGCGTTCCCGACTATGACTAGTTGTCTCACGACACTATTCATTGCTGAAAGCAGCGACTTTGAATTCGATGCCGTAAACTTTATTTCTATGCCATTCTTTGACGAGTTAAGCTCTGCTGTTGAATCTCCGTACATCAACTTTGTACCGATAACCTTTGTGTAATCCGTACCTGCACCGAGATTTATTGACATTGTTGAACTTGCCATTATAAACACTTATATTACTTTGACTCCGCGATGAGTTGACCTCTGACTTGGCCTGTTTGAAGCCGTGCCCTTGCCCTTGAAGCTTATCCCGCGGTGCCGTATTCCGGAGCTGGTAAGACCGCGGAACGACCTGCCCTTTGAACTTATTATTCCAGAATAAATAGGATCGTTGCTTATGCCAGGGTGCGCTCTGTCCAGCAGTATTACCTCGAAGAAGCGGTATTTGCCGTCTTCACCTACATAATATGAATTTAATACTTCAGCATTGGAGTACTTGCGTGATGCTCGATCCTCTGCGACTGACTGAAGCGACTTTGCATATGAGAAGAACCTTCCGGACTTTGACGGTTTTCTGCCTCCGCGCGGCTTTATGCGCTTTGACATGCCCTTTATTGTCTTGACTCTTGCAATTATTACTCCAGGCTTAGCACGATAACCTAGCTCTCTTGCGCGTGCAATATTTGATGGACCGCTAAGTCCTGTCACTGCGCCTTCCTTTCTCCATGCTGATACACGTTGGCGTAGAATATCGCTTCGCTCGCTGTATCCTTTCTGGAAATTCTCTTTTATGTATTTGTATGCGCCCATTGGAAACACTGTATGCGGTGCTGAACGTAGCTATTCTTGCAAACGCAAAAACGCCTGCCAACGCAGAGCTGCAAGTCCTTTCACAAGAAAGGCATGAAGAATATGGCTAATCTATGTTCGAATTGTTTTATATACCTATCGTATGTTGCGGTGTTGGCTCTGTATAGCATGCATTGGCATTATAGGTAGGTGACATCTTCCCACACGTAATTCTTTGGTTTATAGTTTAGGCGATCACTTCTGCGAATCCCTTAAGAAACAGGTACATGGATGCATAGCCGGGAAGTTCTGCCTCAACATTGGAGTATGGTCCAAATGCCTCACCTTTCATATGAAGCACATTCTTGGTGTTCGCCTTTACCTTTATTGGAGCGTCAGTGAGAACTACAGCTTCAGACATCGGCTCGAATGAGGACAGTTCCTGAAGGCTTATCCTCTTTGACAAGAGCCCTGTGCTTCCGTGTATTGTGTTTGCGAGTCGTATCATATGCCCCGTGTCATTCGTCACGTTCTCGTCAATCTTGTCGCTTTGAACAATAGCATGGCTTTTTATTACATCGGACCAGAACTGCGCCTTGTCCTTAACATAGACCAGATCCCAGTTCCCATTGTTTATGCCCATCTCCATAAGCGAGCGCTTCTTGTACATATTCCGCGCCGTCCTCGCGTCCATCCCCATAGAGACAAGATGTTCAGGTCCAGCATTCAAATCCTTTATGACGCTACGCGCTATCTTGCCACGCCATCCTGGCTCTGTTGGCTTTGGGCCCGCAAGACGTTTTATGCGCTTTCCTTGGCCTATCTCCTCAACCATAAAGAAGTCATCGAAGCTTATTCCCGAACCGGTTATGTATGCACTTATCTCTTTGCGCGAGTTTGGACTCAGCCCGAGTATTGAATCCTTGTTGACCCGTATGTGATACCCTCTGTTTCCGCTGAAGTTTACAGATATCTCGTTCTTTGAAAAGCCGAAGTCAGGCATGAGAAATTCCTCAATGAGCTTTATTGCCTCGTGCCTGACGCTGACGAAACAGTTATCGCACACCCAGGATGTCCCGTGAACTTTCTGGCAATCGAGATGCATGTCGGTTGCATCGATGTCAAATATGAGCTCTGCGCCGAGCCAGCCCTTGTTTTCCATAGGCCGGAAGCTCGGATTTTTGTAGTATGCCGTAGAGCAGGATACAAATGCTGGAGTCTGCCGGACAAGGTATTCCTTCAGCTCTAAGGAAGTCCTGAATTCGGCGTGCCTGAACTTTATCTTGCGTTCAAAGTCTCCGATTCCGAATTCGCGCTGCGAAACCCGCTCTGGAGCGAGAGACGCGGCATCCTGCTTGACATAGTACTCGCCAAACATTTTAAGGGCAATAGTATGGCCCTGATTGCGAGCAATTTCCATAGCTTCTCCAAAACAATATATAGGTGAAAAGATATAGATTTGCGCGTATAGGCAGCATGCTGCCAAAGGTCTTTACATGCACAAACACGCAAAAGGAATTCAGGGAAAGCTGGTTGATGGACACAATTACAGCGAGAATTTTGGGAAGGCTCTGGACAAAACAATTTACCGTGCTGCTTTGCCATTGGGACTTGGTTTAATATCATGTAACTTTATTTCTCAGGTGACAGGCAATTCTGGGATTGACATTTCTGGGATTATGGGCATGGGATTTGCATCTTTGGCGCTTGTGAAGCCAACCGTAGACATGTCAGTAGACGCCATTAAGAGTGGCGGTGTTTCTTACATTACAAAAGGTATATCTGCCGGGATTATGAGTGGGGGATCAGTGGCTCTACAGATATATAACATTGCGAAAGGCTTTTCCGCAGGCGGCGGAGCCATAGTAGATTCTCACGGACCTACAATTGAGAGCATACATATTGCTATCGCATCGGGAGTGGCTGCCGTATTGGGATATCTTACTGTTGCAGGTTTTGAATCCCGTACATTTAAGGAAGCGAAAAGGGAGTAATTTATAGCTGAGCTTCCGAATGTTCCACATGGACGAAATAAAGCAGGCAATAATAGTCAGGAAGGACATTAGCCTAGGCGTGGGCAAGCTTGCCGCCCAGGTCGCACATGCATCGCTCATGAGCTACTTCCAGGCAGAGAAGATAGACAAGAGCATCGCAAAGGAGTGGCTTGACACAGGTGAGAAGAAGATAGTCCTCAAGGTTGACGACGAGAAGGCATTGCGAAAGCTCAACGAGGCCTTCAAATATAAAGGGTTCCCGTGCGCGCTTGTCACAGATGCGGGGCTTACACAGATACCCCCAGGCACGGTCACAGCACTTGGCGTTGGACCGTGGAAGGCGAAGGAGATAGACTTCTTTACATCGGCACTGAAGCTTTTGTGACTTTTAGAACCTACTTTATTTGTAGGCCTTGATTACTTTTCTACAGTTTTTGCTCCCGCAGTTGCACTTCATCGAAAAAGTGGCATCTGCATCTTCGGAGTAGTCCACCGTTACTTCCTCACCTTTCTTTATATCCCTGATTGCCACATCACAGAAGTCCTTTGCGGTTGTGTTTGCGTCACAGGAGTGATTTGCATATTTAGCAGGTGATTGCATAAGCAGGTATTGCCCGTTTACAAAAGCAAGATATTTCCTTTCCTTTTCTGACAGTTTGTCCGCTTGCTTCTTCGTTAGCTTATGCGAAACATCCCAACGGATAATGACTTCCCCTTTCTTGAAATTTCTCGCAGCAAAGACCCCCATGCCCTCGATCTTTGACTTCTTTACAATAACGTCGGCCATGAGATTACCTTATCCTGCTTTTGTATGGAAGATTTTTATATGTTATGATTTTATTGCTGTGTTGAATAATTAATAGCGGACACGCAGAACGTCCATTATTCTTGTTCTCAGCCCAGGGGTTAAAAACCCCTGGGTTGTCTTAGTTTTGGCGACTAAGATGAGTACAATAAAGGGCGACGAATTATATAAGAAGATTGGTGGCTGGAACCGAGATAGTAAAAAGAGGTACAAAGACAATCGTAATTGGGTTGAAACGAATGAGAAGTATGTAGTCAGGGGCGAATTCTATCTTGATTTTGAGTTTGTGAAAGGGTGGAATGAAGAACTGAAAAGGATGAATAAAGGCAAGGTAGGTGCACCCTTTCTATTCCCAGACTCTTTTATAAAATGGTTGACAGTTTGGCACCAATTTGTGGATTATAGGGGATTGGAGGGGATCTCAAGGAGCCTTAGAAAATTAGGTCTGATTCCAAGATACGAAGACTATACGACTGCATGGCATCGGATACACAGGACGAAACCTGAATTTGTACTCCCAGATTATGATGATCTTGAGATAGGCAG
>DAHWQN010000014.1 GCA_027340645.1 Microcaldota archaeon | reverse complement strand
GGATTTGCAACTGCAATTGGTGTTGGCGTGGCTTGGATTATCACTGAATTGCGCAGGAATCGTAATAAGCAAGACGGACGCGGCGCAGCGACTATCAATTAAGCTCTGCAAGCCTAATTAGGGGTTGGAACTAAGTAGCCTTTATAAAGGCTTTGCTTGATAATATACTGTGATAATTTGGCAAAGAAAACTCCGGCAAAGCCTTCGAAGAGTTTGCGTGCACGGATCAACCCACAGATAAAGATACAGAATATAGTGGTCAGTTCAGACCTGCATGCTAACATAGACCTTTTCTCTCTGTCAAAGAATGTCAAGGAGGTCGACTACGAGCCCGAGCAGTTTCCTGGAGCGATATTCCGCATAAAGGAGCCAAAGGCTGTGATAATACTATTCAAGAACGGCAAGCTTATCTGCACAGGCTCAAATACCGAGAAAAACATCAAGATAGTGCTTGAGCGTGCAGCCAAGGTAATATCGCACTATGTTATAACACCATCGAAGTAGGCAAGCGCATATGCGCAATCAACTATTTTTCTTTCACCTGCGCAATAACGGTGTCGAACTTCTTGAAGAACTTATCCCAGGAGTATTTAGTCTCAACATCGTTTCTTGCATTCTTACCCATTCTCTCAATCAATGGCTTGTCAGCCAAAAGTTCAAGCATCCGATCACACATGTGCTGCGGCGAATTTACAAGAAAACCAGTTTTGCCTTCATGCACAAGCCTTCGCGGCTCTCCTTCGTTAACGGATATGACTGGCTTTGAACTCGACATTGCCTCTAGGTATACTATTCCGAAATCCTCATTCTGCGGAGCGAGGAGTACCGCAGTTGCGTTAGCATACATTTCCTTCATGTCTTTTTCTGGAAGGTTTGCCTGAATCTTGACATCAAGGCCACGGGCCAGCTGCACGAGCTTTTTGTAGTATTCTTGATGCTCAGGATCAGATGATAGCGCACCTGCAAGGACAAGCCCATACCTCCTTTTGCTCTTCGCACAAAACTTCTTGTATGCCTCTATGATATAATCCTGGCGCTTGTTTGGCGTTAGCCTGGAAGGACATAGGAAGTATTTCCCATCGCCTTCATTCCAGTAATCCTTGAAATCTATACCAGGGTTTATAACTATGGAATTTTTGCCGTAATACTTCTTTATCCTTTCCTGTGTGTTTGTGCTGTTGGTTGCTATCTCCTCTATGCTCTTGACGACACGGTTGGATATGAATTTGTATGTTTTTGCCATTGTAGAATAGATGATTTTCTGCCGGTAGGACCTGTTGCGCATCCTTGACTCGTAAAGGTCATATACCTCTCTGGGTGGAGTATGGCAGTACCATAGAACGCGCAGGTTTTTGTGCCTTATCCATTCACTCGGAGATATGTGCGCGTTGAGAACGTCGTAATCCTCTTTTATCTGCATGTTGTAGAAGTTGTATCCATACCTTAAGCCCTGGGATGCCCTGTACGGCAGCATTTCAGAAAGCGGCACCTTCTTGCCAACTATCTGAATATTTGTGTCCTTGAACTCAGGAAAGGTGGTATTTGGAGAATACTCTAGTGTGTATATCTTTGCATCGTAATGCTGCGCTATCTTGAGCATTACACGCTCGGCGCCGCCTCTAAGATTTAAGTAGGGCTGGATAATTATAAGTTTCATACGCTGAAGATATCGCAAATCTTCTTTTTATAGCTGCGCATCAGCCTGGCAGCGTATAGTTGTTCACCACCCAGCTGGGCTTAGGAGTGTGAGTAGGCAGTGATGCTGTATAGTTGTTTAGCTTAAATATCACTACCGGATCAGTAAAGTTTATGTAGTTTATACCATTGAAAGGCCCGGGATACGCCAACGTGAATTGGTTGGAGAGATCGCCTAAGAAGAAGCCTCTGTAATAGTTGGAGTTGTAGAAGTACGTTGGAGCATTCTTTATTGTATCATTAGGGCCGTTAGGCAGGTAGACTGCCATGAACTGTAGGTATGTTGGGCCGTTCTGCGTGAACTGCACTGCACCGTTGTAGAACTCACTGTTGAGACCGACGAGTATGTTGGCCTTTGTGCCGTTTGCATAGTAAACCTTGAGTGCGGTGCCATTATTTGGAGCTGATGTGGCAACACAGTATGTCTGATTGAGCAGCTGCGGCACTGTCTCGCCAGTGGTCATAAGCACATGCACTGCTACAATTGAAGAGTTCGAAAAGCTGCAGTAGTCGCTTATTGAAGGATTCTCTGGTATGCTTATATACACAGGGTCGTGGCTTATCTCGCACTGCGATGTGCCGGTTACGAAATTGACTCCGTACTTTGTGCCTTGAGACTCTGCGAATGCCTGGCTTGTCTGATTCTGGTCTACGCATGCAAGGAAGTCAAGGGCGGACCACTTAGGCACAAGCTGATAATCGAAGAGAACGTATTGTGACTGCAATGTATTCTGGTTCATGAACTGGGCCAGCGCTGAAGGTCCGAAACTGCTGTTTATGCCTAGGACAAATCTTGCTGCGGTATCGTAGTCAAGTTCTGCGACTGCGTTGTCTCCGCGTATTACAGCATTTGTATTACCGAACCAGTTTATCCAGTCGCCATAGTCCCACCATGCCAGCACTCTAGGGCCGAGAGGGCCTATGTTCTGTGACATCCACGTAGTAGCAGCAATCCATGCCGCAGGAACCTGGTTGCAGAACATTGTCGCCCCTACTACATTTGTGTAGTTTCCTGTAGCCATTGAGTTGCAGGCGGTGTTGTATGCAGCTGAGTTCTCCTGTACACCTGAGAATGCGGCTGCTGCGGATAACACCTGAATAATCGAGAACGACTCCACTACGACTATTATTGCATAGAATATATAGAGCACGTATCTCCATTCTATTGCAGACTTATTCTTAACGATAAACGCTACTATCTCTGCAAATACTGCAGCGAATGCTATTATGTAAACAACACCAAAGTGCGGCAGGTACTTGACTTCGCTCATTCCCGCAGCTGCCAGTATTGCGAGTATTGTCATTGAGAATATACTAGATTTTGAGTCCTTGACAACTATGTTATATGCTTCTATAGCAGCATAAACTATCAAAACAAGCCACAAAACCACAGGAAACCCACCTAGGTCTGCAGCGATTATTCCGAAGAAGCCCGAACTGCCGAAGTTATAGGAAAGACCTGTCGGAGCGTACTCCTGCACCGTCATAAACAAAGGGGAGGAAGGTGTGGTGAACCTTATGCTAAGGTTCAGGTACTTTCGTACGGAATTGCCAAGCGGCGTGAATAGTATAGCAACTATTAACAGAAGCCCCAAAACAATTATAACTGCAAATCTTGCATATGTCTTTTTGTGGCGTTCTATTCCAAGCCAGCCGCCACGCACCACCCCGATTATAATCGAGAAAACGCCGAATATGGATAGTATGAGAAGGCCAGGAAGTATGATTACAGGAAGCAGGAACAGCCCAATTACGATTAGCAGCAGGCCGATCAATGACAGTGCTATGCTGATGCTTGTATTTGCATTGAACCATGATGATGTCTTAGTGGCTATGCCAGCCAGGCTGCGCGGAATGGATTTGTGATCCAACGTATCGGTAAGCAAACTTACAATGAATCCGAATATAAGCGCCACGAGAGGGAATGCCACTATAGTAGGTATTCCCAGGAATGAAGGCACTCCTCCACCATATACCGCATTGTATGGAGCGTATGCGATGTACCCTATTATTATTACTATAAGGACGATTGCGTTCATCTTGTAGAAGCTGATGTCGTTCTTGTTGCGTATGGAGTTTATAACAGATTGTAGCAGTATGTAAACTGCAAGTATTCCTGAAGTAACTGTGTAGTAGTGGGCGCCAAGGAAGTTTGAGACGAAGGCTATCCCTGCAAGTATTGCATAGCGCTTCTCGTTAGGGTTTCTTACAGCAAGAAGGTAAGCAGCAAAGAAGAAGAACAGTGCAGTTATTCCCCAAGGCTCAAGCAACTGCTCTCCTGCTATATAAGTGGTTATAAGGGTTGGCATTGCAACGGCAAGCCCTCCAGCTATTAGTGCAGGGATATCCCCGTATATGTGGTAAACAAACATAAACACAACAAACACGAGCAGAGCTGCGAGCAGTGGAGGGTATATGCTTGACACTATGCTGAGAAGCGATGTGTTTATTGCTGTGCCGCTGACCGGCGTTGCCAGCTGATACCAATATGCCTCAAGGTATGGCACTACTGGCTGTATGCGCTGGACTGTTCCATTGACAAGTACAGGCCATGCCGCATGGTTAGTGAATAGCTGATAGCCATATGTAAGTATTTCCTGCGTGCTAATCATATCGAAGTATGGATCGAACTCGAAGAAGTGTGGCGAGAATGCTATGTTAGCTATTCTTGATCCGAATGCTACCAGCATCAATAACAGCAGAACAACCCAGACTATATTGCGCCTGTCCTTATTAGCAAAGAATCCGAATATCGGTATGATAGTTATTAAAACCCCAAAAGTTACAAGTGTGTAGACATTAAATCCTGCGATTGCTGTATCTAGTATTGCTAACAGCGTAAGTATTATTGCTGCAATTGTAGTCCACTGCCGTTGACCTTGTCCGTGAGCCTGCTGCGTAGAGTCTTCATGCGACAAGAGCATCTGCTCCTCACGTTCATGATCCTCAAACAACCTGTGCTCCTGATTTTCATGATGCTTCTTCACACTCTCTGTTTCTTCCGTACCTGCCCCACGCTGATTTAGAATATGAATTTCTTCTTCGTGCTTCTTATGGAGGTCCAGTTCTTCCTGTTCATGTTCGCGGACTATTTTCATGTCTATGTTTAGCCTTGATATTTTACCGCGGAGCTCTGCAATTCGCTGCCTGTAATCAGCACTGATCGAGCCGGATGTAACTACCTTTGCTCTGGTGTAAGTTGATGGACTTCTACCGAAGCGCATGAATGATGGCAGTATGTCCCACGTCAGGGCGCCCTGCCAATACGATAGGACTAGTCCGATGATTGTTAGTACTATAACGTCAGCGTTGTATAATCCTGCAGAGAATGAAAAAATGTGTATGTAATTCATCAGATAGGATTCAAGCCACACCATAGTTGGAGGGAACAGAACTCCGAAAAATATTCCTATAAGGAATATCTCAAGCATGTGCATTCCTGTTCTTTTCAAGAGCGCAAGCGCAAGGAAGAATCCAGGTACCACAATTGATAGAATCCCTATTATAACTGCAGCTATCATAAACACACAAGACACATTAGACTAAGCTATTTATCTTTGAATAGACAAAATATATTTGCCATAAACCTTATTAAAGGTGTGTGTGCCTTTCGCATTGCGGTGCGTGTATGCGGTATAATGTTTCAATAATAGGCGCTGGAACTTCAGGTCTGATAGCTGCGAGAGAACTCGGCAAGCAGGGCATAAGCACCATTGCTTACGACCAAAAGAAGGTTTTGGGCCATCCTGTACGCGCATCGGGGATAGTTTCGATACGAGGCCTTGGTTCTATAGGAATAGATTATAGCAATGCAATAACTAACACACTTTACGGAGCAAGGATACATGCCGGCAAGAGTACTATGCACGTCAACTCAAAGACTCCTATGGCACATGTTCTTGAACGGCAGCTCCTAAATCAGATATGTAAAGAACAGGCGGAGGACTCAGGAGCCGTAGTAAGCACTGGGAAAAGAATAACAGCAATTGACCTAGATGACATCAGAAGCGATGGTGGCATAATAATTGGGGCTGATGGCGCTGTTTCAACTGTTGCAAAACATTTCGGCATGGGTTCTCTGACCGATTATGTGATAACATACAAGGCTGAATTCGAAACAACGATTAGCGATACCAGAAGCGTGGATCTCTTCTTCGATAAAGAGTATAGGGGCCTTTTTGGCTGGCTTTGTCCAAACACAGAGAATATTCTAGAAGTAGGAATAGGCATCAATCCTGGAAAAATCAATGCGAAAAAGGCGTTCGACAGTTTCATTAAAGGAAAGGAGATTGCTGATGCATTAGGAGATGCGAAAATGCGCAATGGTCAAGCAAGCATTATACCGATGCGCCTTAGAAAGAGAATTGTTGATGAAAAACACAGGGTGATTCTCATCGGAGATGCCGCAGGGCAGGTAAAACCAACTACAGGCGGAGGGATAGTCTTTGGAGGCAATGCGGCAATAATTGCGGCGCAGACCATAAAGGATCATGTTGAAAAAGGCTTAGCATTGAAGAGGTATGAACTTGTTTACAAAAAGAGATTCTCGACTGACACGAAAGTGCACTCGTTAATCAACAAGATTTATTCGCGTGCTGGCACAAGGGGCATGGAAATCGGAATAGGGATTATGAACTCCTTAGGCATGTCTTCATTGCTGGGCAAATACGGGGACATGGATTCTCCAATCAGAACTTTGGGCAATACGCTGCTCAGAAAAGCCCGTGGTTAATGATTGATTATTATTATTTTCCATCCAATATCAATAGTGCTTGTATGAAAAGCCAAAGTGCTTTTGAGTATCTGACAACATATGTTTGGGTACTTGTAATAATAGCCGCAGTATTGTTTGGTTTATATGCATTAGGTTTATTCAATCAGAACGCTCTTAGCCCGCAACACTGCATAATGCGCACCGATTGGAGCTGCATAAACTATGAGATCAACAGCCAAGGCCAGCTTGAACTGACATTGACGCAGAGCACAGGCTCTGCAATTGAGATAACCGGAGTAGCGTGTTATCAGAATCAGGATTATGTGGGTGAAACATCATTAATGAATCCATCAGTACTGAACAGCGGGCAGTCTCAGAAGGTCGGTGCTTATTGCTACGACTCGTCTGGCAATGTGTATACAGGATCCTTTGGCAGCAATTTCAATGGCTACATTACTGTTTACTACACAAGGCTTAACGACAACATACAGGAAAATGCTAGCGGAACAATAAGCGTTTCTGTGGTTACGACGAACTCCTTAGGCAACATAGGCTCATTAGGTTACGTGCCGATAACGCTTACAAACTCGCAGAGCTCACCAACAGGCACCGGCTTCCAGCAGATGATAAGCTTCAATCCATCTACATATGCAAATTATGAGAAGGCAAACCTAAGCAACATAGAGTTCACTACAGGTCCAGACGGCTCAGGCACAGTCCTTTATGCATGGATAGAATCTGGCGCATCTTCTGCTGCATCGAATACAGTGGCATGGATCAATCTTGGAAGCAGTACGGTAGCTGCAAACGGAGGCACGTTAAAAATTTACATGAACTTCTTTTCCTCGGATTCTCCAGTTCAATCTGGTTATACAGGATACGCACCGCAATTATGGTGTGGTTCAGGCTGCGAACAGACTAGTTATGGGGAGTATGATAATGGAGCCAGTGTATTTAACTATTATACCAACTTTTTAGGATCGACTATTCCGAGTGGTTGGAATACTGCAGAGACGTCTGGGTTGACCGTAAACGACGGTATAACATTTACTGGAGCAAGTAGTGGGGGTTTTTCTGCGCAGATTGTCTTAACTACGGCATACTCTAGACCATTTGCAATGGATGAATATGCAGATGCTTTTGGAAGTAACCCTGTAGTTTCTTTGCTTTATGTAAATACATATGGCTCTGCATTTAGTGATGGTTATCAAAGTTATCAGGAATATGCAGGATGCTGTAGTGGCAATTACATCTACAAAAGGACTAATGGAGGGGGTGGTACAATAGCAGGTTCAAGCCAAAGTATGCCAGTAACAAGCAATGGAATAAGCACATTTATGGCGGGTAACAACCACGTGTTATCTATGTGGGATTATGGTTCTGAAATTTCAGCCGTAGATACCACATATAATGGTTATTATCCTGCAAGTGGCTGCTGGTGGAATGATAAATCGGTACACGTTCAGTGGTTTAGAATTCGTGTTTATCCTCCAAATGGTGTAATGCCATCGTTCAGTTTAGGCAGCGCAACATGAGTAGTGTATAATTATGTTGGGGTTTGACAATATAAAAAGAAAAAGTATACAACCCATACGCAGCGATGACAGATCATGCTCCAATGAATCATTCAGGCTGCAATCAGCTATGGAATATTTGGTCTCTTATGGCTGGATAATTATTGTGATTGCGGTTGTGGTGGGGGTGCTGTACGGATTAGGAATATTCAACCCTGGTGCGTTGATACCTGCGCACTGCACTTTGTCAGGAGAATGGAGTTGTGTTGACTACGTGATGAACACGCAGGGTATGCTTGAATTGAAAGTAATGCAAAACACCGGTTCTGACATTGCTGTAACTGGAGTTGCATGTTATCAGAATTCTTCTAACATAATAGAGACAAAACCAACCAACAACGTAAAGATGTACAATGGACAGGAACAGACGTTTTTCGTTTATTGTTATGATTCGTCTGGGAGCTTATTTGATGGTGCGTCACAAAGCATATTCAATGGTTATGTGACTATATACTATATTAACAAGGTCAACGGTCTTGCTCAAACTATAACTGGGACAATAGGGATATCACCTTCGACTGCAGAGTTCCAGGAGATCGGCCTGAGCGGATATGTATACAGATCAATACCCATTACAGTTTACAGCAGTGCAGCAACTGTAGCGCCTTTTCAGCAGATGCTGACAATAGACAGCGCCGATTATTCGCAGTACATCAACTCAGGATGGAGTAATGTAGAATTTACTACTGGAAACTCAACTTCTGGAATAAATGGGACAGTGCTCCAGGCGTGGGTAGAGTCAGGAAATAGCAATACTGACAGCAATACTATAGTATGGGTAAATCTACCAGGTGGCGAGCAGAGCGGTTACACTACAATTTACATGAACTTTATGTCAAGCAACGTAATGGCTTCTTCAGGGCCGACGGGCGAGGCGCCTGAATTGTCAAACACTTATGCACAATATGATAATGGTGCGCAGGTCTTTACTACATTATACACCAACTTCGCAGGACCGGGTCTTCCTTCAGGCTGGACAGTAAGTGGTACATCACCTTCGTATACCATTGATAATGGATTGCAAATATCAGAGAATGGCGGCAGCTCTTGGGAAATAGAAAATATATCTTCGTATGGTGTAGGATTTGTAAATGATTATTATGGTAACCCAGGATATAGCTACGGCAACGGCAATGCAGGTAATACAGAAGTCGCCGGCGGATTTGGATTACAGAGTTATGGATGGGTAGATTTAGGACTTATGACTGATTATTACTGCGGAGGTTGTATGTACTTCTCAGCACTCAGTAGCGCAGGGTACCCCAATATACCTAAAACAGGAAATCATGTGTGGACAATTGCACGGGCTTTTGATAAAGTGACATTGTATACGCAGTTTAATTACTCTACAGTAGCCACTACAACATTAAGCTCACCGAATACTGGTGCACAGCCAGATGTAGGTTTCGTGTTCGGTGGCATGCAAACAGGTACAATATACTGGGATAGAATTAGACCTGCTCCACCAAACGGCACGATGCCATTGCAGATAAACAACGGAAGCGGATCGCCAAAGTATCTGTATTCTGTGCCGATAACGCTTACAAACAACAACGGCGCAACCGCAACACCATTCCAGCAGATGCTGAAAATAGACAGCGCCGATTATTCGCAGTATATAAACTCAGGATGGAGTAATGTAGAATTTACTACAGGCAACGGCATGGCTGGCTCCCCAGGAAATATCCTTCAGGCGTGGGTAGAGTCAGGCGCATCTAATACAGGTACCGGCACAGTAGTGTGGGTGAATATGCCTAATGGAGTGCCATCAGGCACGTCCAACATCTACATGAATTTTATGTCGTATAACGTTATGACAAGCTCAGGGCCGACGGGCGAAGCGCCGCAGCTGTCTCCAGCATATGCACAATATGATAATGGTGCTTTGGTATTTCCATTTTATGAAAACTTTGCCGGTACACAGCTGATCAATATGCAGACAGGCTCGGGATCAACACAGACTATAAACAATGGCCTCACGATAGCCTCTCAACCGTATAATACGATTCTTTATTCACTTGACACATACTCTCCAGTAAATACGATAGTTGAAATGGATAACTGGGTAACTGATCATAGCGGTGCACTAAGCAACTTCGCCATTGGCGAAGCAAATTCAATATCAACATCTGGAGTTGGGTATCTTGCATGGGATGAGTTTGAACCTAGTGTCTCTTATCCTTCCATGAGAAAAGCAACTGCAGGGTGCTGTTCATTAACATATCTGGAGGGGGGCACATCAACAACTCCTGGAAGTACAATAACTGGATTTTTGTGGGACGCAACAGGAACTGAAAATGCATGGTTTAATTACACGGCTTCATCCATCACTACTACAGATTCTTCGTATCCGCAAGTAAACTCATATATAATGTATTTTGGACAGGCAGGAGGATACGATGGTGGTACATACTGGATCAGAACGCGTACGTATCCTCCTGCAGGGGTTATGCCTTCGGCCAGCGGTGCCGGAGTTACATAGCCTGTGGATTCGTAGATTGGGCGCAACAGTTATGTATTGTTTTTTATGAAATTGAGCGCCTGGCGCATTGACTCCTTCCTGTCTGGAACTATGACCATTATCTTTGAAAGATCCCGCTGCCACATCCTATCGGTAATCAACTCCGGCCGTTTTGAGAAACTGGTTTGTGAGAATCCCTTATGATTTACCTAACTTCGCCAAATTGAAACTTCACAGTAACC
>DAHWQN010000013.1 GCA_027340645.1 Microcaldota archaeon | reverse complement strand
AGCTTGCGGATGCTATCCCATACCATCCCCCACCGTTTCCAACCCTCCCAATCTGACCCGCGCCTGCCGAATTTACCAAAAAGAACAGATCATCAAGGTTTGCCGTGTTTGTGTAATACTCTATTATCATGTTTGTTGACTGGCTGTTTGCAGCCGTGTATAAATAATCTCCATTTGCACCATTTGCATAGAAGGCGTCTGTTCCAAAAGGAGACCCTGAAGGGGCAGATGTACTTTGCCCCGCAGTGCCAGCAACTGTCCAGCCTGTTACTGAATTTCCGCTAAAGTAATTGTCAAATACGCTTGCTCCATCATCGTACTGCGCATAGGAGGACGTTGCTGTAGGTATTTCTCCTATACCTGTGCTGCCGCTAGCCGAGAGTAAATTAACTGTATTCGCCGCAAAACCTATATACAAAGGGTATGCTGAATTGGAAGCTATACCTGTACTTATATTTACCCATGTTACTAGGATTCCTGACTGATTTTTTTCAATCCATGCAGGCTGGACAGCTCCAATAGAATTGAATATCTCAAAATTTGCAACATTTCCATTGTAAGTCATGTAATCTGAATACGCGCTTTCAGTTATGTTTATTATCTGCTGGAAATTAGCCTGCGTGTTAAAAGTCTGGTTGTTTAATACGCATATTGGTGCATAATACAGTATATTGCTCGGAAAGCCGCTTGGGGCAGGTATAGCGCAGGCATTTCCTATCTGGTTTGCGCCCATATAATTGCCATTGCCCGCTGTGGCAACCTCAATATAATTCAATCCGTTGCTTGGGGTCATACTATAAGCGCCTGTTGTATAAGTATCCATCACGTTTGCACCGTTTACAATAAGATTTGCGGGAATCTGGTTCCCTACGGTAGATATACCAAAATTTATCTGTGTGCTTCCACCTGAAAAAATAACACCCGGACTAGTGAGGGTTAATTGCGGGGTCGCTTTGTCAATTATTAGAATTGCGCTGCTTGAAAGCCCGCTCGTTAAATCATTTACGGTTATGGTATAACTGCCAGGAGCCCAGCAGTTGGCAAGCGATGGTGCCGAACCGCAAATAGTATAACTCACGGTGTTTGTGGCTGGCCCTGCTATGATGTTTCCGTTGCTTTCGAGTTCGACAGT
Organism: Microcaldota archaeon; assembly: GCA_027340645.1. GTDB lineage: Archaea > Micrarchaeota > Micrarchaeia > Micrarchaeales > CABMGC01 > JAJZOD01. The sequence continues at coordinate 9,691 of DAHWQN010000013.1, read as the reverse complement.
ATCGCCGTTGCCATTTGGTGCGGTGGCAGTCATCAGATTTTTATTGCCGTAGATAACAGGGTTCGCTTGTATGACTAGAGTTGGCGAAGATGATGAGGCAACAGAACCAAATGTTGCAGATGGCATAACACCGTTCGGCGGATAGGCCCTTACTATTACACCGTCCCAGTATGTTATATATGACGATCCCAATCCGTCTCCAATAAGGCCCAAATATTTGCCGTTGTTTGATATCGAAAATGCGCTCGATGAGGTCTTGGTCCCAAATGTTTCAAGGTTATTCGATATGCTACCTATGTAAGCGTATGCCGAAGAACCAGAGATTGCAACATCATATTTATACCATATATCCTTTGATTCAGATATACCAGTTGGCGCCGCCCAGCTCGTCCATGAAGTCGTAGTCGCAATGCCAGAATAATCGCTGCCGCCCCTTCCATCAAGTCTTGCCATCTGGCCCTTCCCTGCAGAGTTTGCAAGGAAGAAAAAATCACCAAGACCTGTTGTGTACACGTCGAAGCTTATTATTTCATTTGCTGCAAGTGATGGAATAGAAGTGTACATATAATCCCCATTTGCTGAGTTTGCGTATAATGCATTTGTCGTTGCATAGTGACTTCCTGCAGGTGCGCTTGAGGTCTGCCCCGCAGTGCCAGCAACTGTCCAGCCGCTCTTTGATGAAGGATTTACATTGTAATAGTCAAATACATGATTGCCATCATCATATTGTGCATATGTAGAACTTATCTGCGGCGCCTCACCAACATCTATGTTATTTAGAAGGTTTGATGATGTGCCAGCGAATCCCATGTAAACCGTTATGCCGTTGTTCGCCGGCATGCCGCTTGATATATTAAGCCAGTATACTGTATTTGTCGAAGTGTATAAACGTATCGAGTTCGCTGGGCTGTTAAGCAGCGTATTGCTTGCGCTTCCCTCCATCCAGCTCGGTATTACATTGCCGTTTGCATAGAAAAATTCAATGTTATCCAGGCTGTTCGCCTCATATTGGTTATATTGTAGGCTGTTTACAGATAGTGAATCTTGAAATGGCGCAGGTGTTGGGCTTGCCTGGTTGTTATTTAGTGTGATAGGAAGGTAGTAATCTATACTTGAAGGTATGATAAGTGAACCTGGGTCCTCCGAAGTGTAATTAGAGTTTCCATCCGTGCTAAAAGTTATATTTGCGGTCTCATCTGTGTTTAGTATGAATGTCTTCGAATAGGATATCACTCCAGCATCAATTTTTTTGTTTATTACAGTGCCATTCGAAAATGATATGCTATAGCTGTAGTTAGCGGTGTTTGTGCCAAGAAGTGCGCTGTTCAAAGATAATGAAAGCGTGTAAGTTTTCTGGCCCGGAAGTATCGGCACGTAGATTTTTGATGTGGTATTGGGTGCCGAGACGGTTGCCCCGTCAGCACTTATTGCAAGGTGCGGCACAGCCTTCTTTACTCTAATTTTGTATAAAGTAACAATCCCATTCATATTAAATGCAGTATAATTTAGCTCTCCACCTGCCACTGCATAACTGTTGTTTTGGGCAATTTCGCCATACGTCACATTAACAGTCCTGTTGAATAATTGTAAATTGCCGTTATACGCCGTATGCAGATAACTCATAACGCTCTTTACCTGAAGCTGATTTAAAGATGTCATATTACTCATTTCCTGATAGCTCAGTGTGATAGGCTCAATTGAATTTTCTGATGTACTGTTTTCATAGGTGCTGTTTATGCTGATGTTTGATATGAATACTGCATTTTTGCGCATTCCCATATCCAAAAGAAAGGCTTGCATATTATTAATCATGGGAGACGACGAATTCAAATTTTGAGATAGAGCTGCGTTTGTGCCAGTTTCAGAATAGTTGTAAATCGTGGATGTTGAACTTGTTGATATGCTTGTGATTGTTGTAGATGTTGTAGAGCTTGTCGTCGATATTGTGCTTGGCGTTGTTGTGTTTATTGCAAAATTTATATATGAAAGATTTCCAGCAGAAACGTAACCATTTTGCGGAGTTGGCACATAAATTTGATTATCATATAATACATTCGCAACTGTAAACTGATATCTACCCGGATAATTCAAGAAAGTTATATTGCCTGGCGCATTCACGCTATGATAAAGATCGTCATATGTCATGTTCCACCTGGCGTTTGTCGGCAGGCCGTTTTCCAAGAATGTTGTAATGCCATTAAAATTTGCCGTTATTGTGCTATTTCCAGTTATTTCAACTATAGTATTCGGTGATGCTGAATTTACAAAACTTGCGTTGTTACCTGACCAATAATTAAAAGTGAAGTTGGCCTGTGCAAAAGCATTTATTGGATAGTTGCCCGAAGCTATGCTAACTACGTTGCCACCATTATATTCTACTCCGTTGAATGATATTACTGCAGTATTCGGGATACTGTTAAAGGCTAAATTAAAGTAGACATCATTTGATGATGCTATCGTATTTATAGTTAATAACGTGTTGGTAGCGTCAGTATTTGTGGTATTGTTGTTTTTACCTCCCAAAAAGGCAAATACCACAATTGCTAACAATATTACTGCATAAGCATGTTTCATGCTTTCCACTTTATATCTACTACAATAAATAAAGATCTGTCAAAGAAAATAATATGGCAATCAAATCTCAATGCAGCTCCACTAATCTAAGCACACAAACACTTCACTTCCAAAACTTAAAGCGCTTAACTATCGTCTTCCTTTTCTTATATTTGCCAGCCAAGTTGAATACTGCCTTAGAGAATTGCGAATTCTTTTTCATAAAACATACTGGTATCCTCTCTGCTGTGCTCATACCCACTGCGTCATCCTCAGGCAAGGCAGCTCCGATACTGTTGTGCATTACATCGTCTATCTCAGAGAGCTGCAGTTCGTAACGTTTTTTCTGAACCCTATTTACTACTACTATGTTCTTCAGCTTGCTGTTTTTTAGAGACTTCTTGAGTTTTAGGACTCCTGCAACTGCCGGAATGTCTGGCGTTGTAATTAACAATGCCTCATCCCAGTAGCCCACTGCATTTGCACTTGATGGCTCAGGCGCAGTGTCAACAACAACAAAATCATAGTTGCTGCTTCTTATCTTGGTTCTTAACGTAGCGACATTGCCTTTAGTAAGCGTAAATGGTTTTGTGCTGAGAGTGCTGTTTATCACGTGCAGTCCTGTGGGTCCATGTACCGCCTTAACGTCATCAATTTTCATACCTTTAGTCACTAGCTCCTTAAAACCTAAATTGACTCCCTCCATGCCAAGAAGGATTCCTACGTTTGGATTTGTTGTGTCGGAATCTATAAGCAAGGTCCTGTATCCAGCAAGACGCAGCACCGTAGCCAGGTTAACCGCTATGCTGGTTTTACCTACCCCTCCCTTGTAGCTTGCGATTCCAATAACATAAGGGTCTGCCATATCATTCTTCCTTATCTTCGTCTATTCTCTTAGATAAGTCGTGAAGTCTAATATATCTTTCTATACTTTTTTTCTTTCTACGTCTGAATATGTCCAGACTTGCTCTACGGCCTTTAGCTGCCTCGTGCCTATCAGCACGACTTTTATTTTTATGAATGGAAAATGAGTCCGGCTGCCTGCTGTTCCTACTTTCCTGCCACGCAGGTTTGTTTTCAAAGATCTGATTCTCCTGCTGCGCAATAGAGCGGAGGGCATCACTCCGCGATTTTCCCGGCGCACTAAATTCCTTAGATGCCCTGCGGCGCAATGTTTTGCCAATTGAGAAACCGAATAATCCTTTGTGCTTTTTCACTGGAAGGCTTGCATGTTCCTCCCCAAAAGTCCTATCCATCTGTCGAGCTATAGTACTGAGGCGTTCTCCCTTTTCTCCCCCGACAGTCATGCTGTCTTTATTATCTCCGATTTTGTGGTATTTCTGTCTGCTCCGCATAGTAAGGCCCCACACCGCCATCGCCAATACTATGGCAGCAAGCATAACCGCCAAAATTCCATAATCACGCGGGCTCAGGGTGTTCATATCCAGGGCAGAGGCATTAAGTACAACGGCAGGAATCTGGTATGTTGTGTTGTAACCATCACCAGAAATATAAAGTGTCAAAAGAAGGGTGCCTGTTGAGTATGGATCTACCCCAAACTGCGCGCTTATGTCGCTGTTCGGAGTAGCGTTTATAGTCTGGCTTGAATTTAAGATGTATGCGCCTCCAGCTCCGCTCAATGTGAATGATACCGGAGAATAATGGCTTCCGGTGTAAAGCACGCTTATCGCAATGGTACCGACACTTCCAACATATAAGTTAGGTACGTCACTGCTTGTTATTCTCATTATCTGAGAAGCCGATACCGGCGCAGGCTGGACAAATGTATTCTGAACATTTGTTAATGCATACTGTCCTTGCAGGTTCCTTATAGTGTAATAGCCGTAAGAGGTTGTTCCAGCAGAAAGTGTATTTATAAACCAGTCAATTTCATAACCTGTGCTTGTGGCAATAACTTTTGCATTCATACCTACTGCACTTATGTCCGATACGTTTCGTGCGACTGAAAGAGGTAGAATGGTCTTTACTATAAGATCTGTGACATTTATGCTTTCTGGTGCGGTCACCTCAAGTATCCCGCTAGCCCCATTTGTATTGTTGACAAGGCTTATCTCATTGATTATTTTTGGCTCATCACTGGTGTTCTGCGAGATAGATGATGCTAAATACTCTGTCTGCTCGGATTTCTGGCCGTTTGCAGTCGTAGTTATATTCAATGGTATTATATACACACCCTCGCTGAAATTCTTTGGTGCTGTATACAGCACAGACAGGCTAATCGATTGGTTGGGGTTAAGCACTATATTGCTATACGGCAGCTTTACCAAATCCGCATACAGAGCAGGCACACTCAAGTTTATTGCCTCAGCGAAGTTTTGAGCGTTCTTTATAGTTATAGTCGATAATGATTCAGATCCGCTCACGAGCTCAGAGAAGAGCGGTATGCTGTTTATTATAAGCCGCGGTATAGCGCTTATGAAGTTCTCCTGCTGCGGCTGGGAAGGCTGCGGGAACGTGGTGCTTACAGAAGAAAGCGAGTTAATCAAAGGATATGAGCATAAGTCTGCTCTTATGGTATGCACTGCAGGTACGTAGGATATGTTTGTCAATAGCAGAGTATAATTGTAGTCATTGCTCAGACTCAAGGATTCTGGCTGTTCCGGATAAAGCGTATACGATGTACTGTTGTCAACAGTAACTCCAGCATCTGTAGGGGATATGAAATTGGCCCTTATGTTAAACGATCCGGCGGTAAATGCTACATTCACAAAACCCGGATTTGTCAGGTTAGTTATTTCATAGCAGGTGCTGTTGAGCACTAACACACTCGGTTTAAATGTTCCGCCTCCACCAACGCCAATGCTTCCCCCACCACTACTCCCACCCCTATTATTATTGTTGCCTACCCCTCCGCTCCCTGAAAATATTCCAACAACTGTGTTGTTGCCCTGCAAGCTGAAGTTGACCAAGCAGGACAAGCTGTTCACAGAGTAATGAGATATTGATGTCCATGAGCCTCCGGAAAGCATGTATGGTGCCGGCGATGAAGCCCCACATCCATACGGAATTGATATTGTATAGTTGATAGGCAGGCTCATTTGCTGCGCAGATATGCCTAGTAGAATGCCTCTGGCTGCCTTGCCTGTAGGCGTGTTTATGCCTGAATATATTGCATTTGAAGTGGCATTTGTTACAGTAATTGTGCCAAATTCGGTGTTTGAAGTAGCTGGGGCAAGTGATATAATTGCGCCTGTGTCTGTGTCATTCAGAACTATTCCATTAACAGGGCTTATTACAAGGAAGACGTTCGCGCTCGGCCCGTAAAGGTCTATCTGTCCTGACGCAGAGGTAACAGTATAAAAAGTAGTCTGGTTGTTTGATCTTATGATATTATCCCCCATTATATAATTGGCCGACACGCTGGCCATGTCACTTCCCTGCGTTCCAGCAGCATTAGCAAGTGTTATTCCTACAGTTTCGCTCTGCGCAGGCGCCAGTGATCCTGCACTTTCTGTAAATAAAAAATTGGAACTGCCACTGACAGAAAGGTTAAGTATTATATTACCAGAAGACAGGCTGCCTACGTTTATCAAGTTAGCGGTGAATGTGACTGACGAGTCTTGAATTACGTTTTGTGGAGCAGTGAAACTGCTCATGACAATGTTTGCGGAAGGAGACAGGACCTGCACTGAAGCCGTTATTGTAGCGCCATATACTACCCCCAAAGTCAGCATTGCCAGGACCAGCTCTCCAAAGAAGGTCACAAAACTGTATTTCATGCTCTAACTTACTATATACACTTTTATATGCATAATGCTGAGACGGATTTAACCGCCGGCTTCGAATGATTCTATGCGCATCAGTTTCTCTTCCAAAATCTGCTGTTCCTTATAAAAATACGTTGGGCACGCAGAACATCCTCTACAAAGCTCTTGTCTTTTTTCCTTATCATCTTTAACACTCTGCCTGCAGTTGCCCTGCCTACCCCGTATGTCAAGAGCGCCACAATTGCCCTGTCACCGTATGCACTTACAAGGCCGGCCTCGTCAATAGCATTACGGTATGATACATTATCCTTCGCAGTGAGCCTCTTCCCACCGCGCTTCTTGCTTATCGATTCAAAGTACTCTATGCAGTATGTGCATTGCATAGGGCTTCCGCATCTCCCGCATACCACCTTATCACGAGAAAGGTCAGAGACATTGATCTTTTTCTTGTAGATGAACGAGCAGTAAGTGCAGAGCATATCCACCTCTTTCCCCTCGAATCTCTTCAGCACCTGTTCTACGTCGTCGTTGCCTATCTCCGTGCCGGAAAGCAGCTCCATGCGGCTTAACGCCGATTTAAGTATCTCTGCTGAAAGAGGAGAACCGCTGTTAACAAAAGATATTTTTATGTTGCCCGATGCGATGCCGTTCAGAAATTCCGCGACAGTTTCCCTGTCTATGTAATTCTTGCCAACGTCCCTGAGAGCCTCTTCATATACTGGTGTATTTTTGTAAAAATCCATGAGCCTGTTTATGCTGCTGCGCGTCAGCACGGCCTTCTTTTCAACTATCCCGAAAAGCTTCGCAACATGAACGAATTTGTATCTGAATATTTCAGAGTTTGCCATAATTCCTGAGATGTCAGAGAACACGCCCTGGTGCGTTATAATTCTCAATGTTTTCTCTACATCCGGCCGTTTCCTGATGGACCTAAAGTCTATTATAATAGAATATGGCGTAGACTTTACTGATACATACTCCCTGTTATTGCCTAATACCGAAGCTGCTGCACGCGCCAGGAATTCATTGGCTAGCTTGCCTAGCGGAGCGTGCACAATTGCATAGTCCTCCTTTTCCTCTATGAAGACTTTGCCGCCTCCAGGCAAAAAGAACCGGCGTTGCATATCACAGAATCTTATCACAGAAGCGAAAGAAGCTTCATCTATAATGCCATGCGCATTATCCGGTTCAGCGAGCATGCGCATTGTGCGCTCGGCTATGTTCCGCGATACTGGTATGTCCTCACCTTCCCAGTCCGGCACAGCCGCGCTTACCTCAGCGCTTTGCTCTACAAAGACGACTCCATCCTCTATGCTTATGACGCTCCACGGTATCCCCTTTGTTATGAATGTGGAATTCTCATCTAGATTTGTATATACGAACCGCTCGTCGAGAGTGGATATTATCCTGTTCGTTGACGCCCTCTTGACAACAAAGCGCCTCGAGTCTGGTATTACGCTTATGTTCTCCACAAAATAACTCCTTGAGCGCCTGCCGCGTACAATCATGTTATCTTTTACTGCAACAGTCCCAAGATCAGAGCAGAAGGCCAGCATCCTCCTGAATAAGACGGCGTCGAGGTCCGAGTATGTGAACGTCCGTTTGAATATTTCAAATGCCTTTTCTATATCAATTTCAGTATATTCCAGGGCCATGCTGCTGAGCTGGTTGGCCATCACATCCATCGGCATCCTCTCAACTGAATAGCGCTCCAACTCCATATTCTTAGCCGAAATTATCGTTGCTGCAGATTCCAAAGCCTCTAATGCGCTCCCGGCAACAATCTCGCCTTTAGAAACCACGCCCTCCCTATGTCCGCTTCTACCTATGCGCTGCAGCAGCCTGTTAGCCTGCCTAGGCGAGCCGTACTGAACCACCATATCTATCCTGCCTATATCTATGCCAAGCTCTAAAGAACTCGTAGCTATTATGCAGTTTATTCTGCCGGATTTGAATGCATCCTCTATCTCTATCCTTTCATCCTTGTCTAGAGAGCTGTGATGTATGCCTACGTAATCAAAGCCCTCAAGCCTGCTCAGGTATATTATCTTACTCCCAAGTGCCTCAACAACCTGCCGCGTATTGGCGAACACCAAGGTCGCCTTGGATGTTTTAACTATGTCCTCTATGCGCTCTATTCTTGCAAGCGCCTTATCGTCTATTTGAAAAGAGGCTTCGAACTCGTTATGCCGCCGCTGCGGTATCTCCGGTATAGTTATATGCACATCTAGGGTTTTTTCAATGCTTGAGTCTATAACCCTATACTCTCTTTTGTTGAAAAGATACCGCGCAGCTTCCTTAATGTCTCCTATTGTCGCACTCAGCCCAACACGCGTAAAACCGCTGTTGAGCTCTGATAGCCGTTCCAGTGCGACACTAAGCTGCGCCCCTCGCTTGTTGTAATAAAGCTCGTGCAGCTCATCCACTACAACATACCTTAAATTTTCAAATGACTTCCTGAGCCTTCTTGACAGGAGCATGTTCTGTATGCTTTCCGGTGTTGTTATGACAAGAAGCGGAGGATTTATGGCCTGGCTTCGTCTCTCACTCTGTGTTGTGTCGCCATGGCGCACACCTATACTCACCCCCAACTCAGTGCATAGGTCATTAAGCCGTTTCATCATATCTCTGTTCAGAGAGCGTAACGGAGTCACATAAAGTGCAAATACTCCTGCCATACTGCCAGAATCAGCTGCCTTCTCAAGTATTGGCAGTACAGCAGCTTCAGTCTTGCCCGAGCCTGTCGGTGCAACTATTATGCAGTTGCGGCCGTTGTATATTACGTTGAAGGAATCCTCCTGGAGCTTATTCAAATGACCGACACGCTCCATAAACAAGGAGCGCGCGCTTTTCATCAAACCACTACACTAGATGCGCGCTCCCGCTTGCCGTGTATTTAACTCCGGAAACGGTATAATTCGCGCCTATGTGCACTGTAAGCCCAAGCGGTATTCCTTGTATCAAGGCCCCATTGTCATAGCACGGTACTGTAATGTTGTAATAAGACAGTGACAGTACGTTTGCATTTATATCAGAATACTTCACAGGCCCATTCTCATTGCAGTACATTGTGTTTATATGTACGCTTTCGTTCAGCCTGTTGTATAACCTCAACGTCATGTTACCAAGTGCCAGCGTCGGGCTGTAACATGACAGGCTGGCATTAAGGTTGCATGTACTATTTATTCCAGAAATGAATGCCTCTGATTTTCCTGAAATGTTGAAGCCTTGCAGCATACCTATGTTCTTTGGAATCTGGTCAACCACGTAACTGGTATTGATAAGTGCAAAGACACTCAAGTTTTTCTGACCTATTATGCTTGATGTCCTTACTACAGAATCTGACCCTATTACCCCTGATTTAGGAATCAAGACAGTAGAGCAGTAGCTTATGTTATCCACAGTGCTTA
>DAHWQN010000012.1 GCA_027340645.1 Microcaldota archaeon | reverse complement strand
ATACGGTAATGATATCATAAAGCTATCGCATGCAATGCTCAAGGAAGATCCGAACCTTTTCTTTGAGGCTGCGGGGAGTGCACTGACGCTTACGCCAAAAGCATTTCTCAAGAAGGCAAGGGCAAAGCTGATTGATGGATGGCCAATAGAGAAAGGTGGCAAGAACTCAGTAAAACTGGTCAAAGGCATGGACTTCAAAAAGCAGTACTTCCTGTTTGTTAACCTCATGGAAGCGCACGATCCTTATATAGGGAAAAAGGGCATGGACATGAACTGGTCTACGCCATTCCAAAAAAAGCCCGTAGAAGAAAAGCTCATTGAGCAATGGAAAAGGCTTTACGATGGTGCCTCACTGAAGGCGTATCGCTATGCTGCAGAAATTGTAAAGAGCATGATAGATAGATACGGCGATGATCAGCTTATAATAGTTACCAGCGATCACGGCCAGGAGTTTAATGAACACGGCTTTATAGGCCATGGCACGATGCTGCATGATGAAATGATAAAAATACCATTTGCAGTGAAACTTCCGTATAAATCCAAACCAATTAATGAGAATGGATATAGCTCGCTTGTCGGAATAAAAAATCTTGTTCTTGATGTGATAAGCTCAAAGGCAGGTGCCCTGGAACGTTTTTCATCTGGAAAGGCAAAAGCGGAAAGTTTTGGAATTCCAGCAAATATATCAATGAAAGATAGCATAGATCCTGCAAAGATAAAGGCGCACGAAAAGGAAATAGTCCGTATCCTCAAGTAGGATTATGCCTTGTCATAAATAGAATTAATTTTCTCTGCAGCGCGTTTCCATGTGAAACTACGTGCATACTTGATTTTTCTGTTTTCTAATGGCGACTGTCTGATGTAAAGTCCATGAGCCTTCTCTCCTAGCTCTTCCATTGAACATTTTATGGCATTTCTTGAAACAACTTCCGGTATATCCGCACCCCTCAGCACTATCGATGGAGTGCCGCATGCCTGTGCAGATAATATTGTTATTCCAAATCCCTCTTCTAATGCCAAATTGACAAGTGCTACTGATTTCCTTATTCTTTCAGCAATTTCAATATCAGATGCATTTCCTATCACTGATATAATGTCATCGACGTTTTTCAATCCTTCAACGCGCGCTATACTCTCAATCACGGCTTGTGGATTCCTTGTTGCAGTGAAAATATTCAACTTCTGCTTCTCATCATAAACACTGTTGTATTTATGTATGAATTTTACAAGACTGTTTATGTTCTTGCTTGCATACTCTATAGCTCCAACATAAACGAAGCCATCCCTTTTTCCATTCCATATGTCCGTTCGAAGAAAAGCATCGGAAATGCCATTGTTCACTACGTAGCTTGGCTTTTTTCCAAAATATTTCTCCCTATGCCTTCCTGTTTCCTTGCTAACGTCTATTATTATATCTGCATTTTCATGCGCCTTCTTCCATAGCCTCATCTTAGTCTTGTATTTGTACCCTAAAAGGCCTTTTTCCTTGGTTCTGCCTAAAAGTATCATATCATGCCATGTAACTATTTTTGTCTTAATGTCCGCATTAAGCAATGACGCATGGTCTGGGGCCATAGCGTGTATTATGTCCGGCTTTATTCGCATGACCTCTGCCAGGGCCCTTCCTTCAAAGACCTTTCCGACTCCCTGCAGTATCGGATTTCTGAACTTGCCTGCATAATCCTTAAGAGATAACTTCTTTGTCGAAGGCCGTATCTCAACCAATTTATTGTATGTTTCTCTTGAAACAACTCCTATGCCGTCCTTTCCATAATCAAATTCCTTTGAAACTAGAAGAACTTTGTCGTTTTTCATGTTAATCTTCTATTATGCCAATGCCTGCAAATTCTCCTGCACTATAAAGAACGAACCGCCCAAGCTCCTTCAAAACAGTGTAATTTTCTACAGGAAGCTTCCTGTCAAATGTGATTTTTGCATCTATAGCATTCAATGCCTCCGCGTCCTTGCCTTCTGTCTTCTCACCGGTTGTAGTGTCTATTACGTCGAGTACGGATATGCCCTTGCACCCTACGTCGATTCCATTGAACTTGACACTTGGTTTATTGCCTATACTTCCTGTAACGAAAACCTTTGCGTTTACAGTGTCTGTTACACGCGGTCCGCTGCCTACTTTAGATATAATATTGCCTCTCATTTCGGAACCAATATCGTTGTCCAAGGTTATCGCTATGTTCTCCCCTACTTCTGCAGCGTCGATACTCTTGCCCTTTACTATAATCTCTTTAACAGTCGCACTCTTTCCAATTGGAAGGACGTCTACTCTATCGCTTATCTCTAGCCTGCCACTGATAATCCTACCGGCGATTATTTTTCTCTCCTGATCTATTACCCCCTGCACAACTATCCTCAGCGCGCCACTGCTGTAGTTCTCCCGAGCATTTTCAAAACTACCATATATAGCATCAATCAATGTGCTGCCTTTATACCACGGCATATTCCTGCTTTTTTCAACAAGGTTCTCGCCGTTGTAAGCAGATATCGGAACAAAATCCACATCCTCCTTACGAAAGCCTATCCTGTTTATGAATCCTATAAGCCCATTCTTTATATTGTTGAATACCGATTCATCATACTCTACACTATCCATCTTGTTCACTGCAACGACAAGCCGTTCTATTCCAAGCATTCTCGATACAAAAAGATGCCTTTTTGTCTGGTCGCGTATGCCTTCATCACTCTTCGCTGAAACAAGAAGAACAGCAAGCTCGCCATAAGAAGCGCCGCTTATCATGTTCTTTATAAGCTCCTCATGTCCTGGCACATCTATAAGAGAGAAGGCGATGTCCTTGTATTTTATCTGAGCCCTTGTGGTATCATAGGTCATTCCCTGCTCCCTTTCCTCGTGAAAGCTGTCCAGTATGAATGCAGGCTCAAATGGCTTGCCCAATTTCTTGCTGTACGCTTCAGCCTCCTTTATCCTTACTTGCGTAGCTGCGCCTGTCTGCATTAGCATGCTTCCTATCAAGGTAGACTTTCCGTGGTCTTTATGGCCTAGCAAAGCAACAGTTTTTACAATCATGAAGACGCCTACATGTATCCTAGTGACCTTAAGCGTTGCATGACCATCTCCCGCTCCTTGTCCATGCTTCTGCCAGACCTTTCCTCATCAACAGTCGTTTCAAGCTCGCTTATTATATCATCAATAGTTTTTGCTTCAGACCTCAACGGAACTGTGCAGTGCGTGCAACCTAAACTCCTATAACGATATCCATTTCTTGAGAAGTAAAGAGGATTTACTGGTATGTTCTCCTGCTTTATATAACTCCATATGTCTATCTCATTCCAGTCCAGCAATGGGTGCACTCTTATATGCCCTTTCTTATCGAGCTTTGACGAGTAGTTGTCCCACAATTCCGCTGCCTGGTTCTTGTAGTCCCACTTGAAATCCTTGTCCCGCTCTGAGAAATAGCGCTCTTTGGCCCTCACTCCATGTTCGTCCCTCCGTATGGAAACTATAAGGGCGTCGAATCCATGTTCATCCATTACCTTCTTCAGCGTCTCTGGCTTGTTCTTTCCGCAGCATGCAGACCCGACAAGGTCAGGTTTTATCTCGCTCTGCGCAACAATCAAATCGAGATTCCATTCCTTTGCAAGATCCTGCCTGAATTTGTATGTCTCTGGGAAATCTATGCTGTTGTCTATGTGTATTACTGGGAATGGAACCTTGCCAAGGAAGGCCTTCCTCGCAAGCGCCAGCATAGTTGTGGAGTCTTTTCCCATGCTCCAAAGAGCTGCAATATTCTTGAACTTTAGCTTCGCTTCGCGTATTATGTATATGCTTTTTTCTTCCAATGCATTTAGGTCCTGTTTTATCATTCATTCACCCTATTAGACACCTGCAATCCTACCAGATATATTGTAGCGCCGCGTACTTTTTTACCCTCGTTTCTCACTATGGGGATCTTTGTTATCTGATGGTATTTGGCATCATAAATCTCAGCATATGACTTTGTAAGGTCCTGCATCCTGTTTAGTTTGCCTTCATTCGCAAACACTATTTTATAGTACTCCGCATTGCTGTCCTTAAGCGCTTTCGCAAACGCCTTCCAATTGTCTTCATTCTGCTCTTTCCAAAGCGCATCAGCAGCTTTTTTAACCTCTGAATTATCTACCATTGTATCACATTAAGCATTCTTGCAGATCAACCTGTGTACCCTAAGGCTTCAAGCTTTTCTATCACAGCGCTCTTCGTCTTCTTGTCCTTGTTGTTCATTTCTATCATAGTCTCCCGAAGAATAAAGGTTACCCAGTCAGAAACCGATGAGAAACCTGTATCTTCTATGTATCTACCTATGCTGTCAAATAACGGCTGTGGTATGGTTATGGTGGTGTACTTCCTTATTGCCTTGCCCGATCGTTTTTCCTTCATGAACACATCTATTATAATGTATTTTAATGTAAGCACATTAAATATATAAGCCTTGCGTTGTTGTCAAACTTTAAAACAAAAAGACTAAATTCCTTTAATACAAAGGGCTTTAGGTTATAAGATGAAAATACTCCAGATGGACGTAGACAACATTACTTATGAGCCGGTGCGTCCAGAGGCAAGCATATACGATGATGTAAAAAAGGAAAAGACATCAATAGATGACACACTTGTAATATTTGTGTGCGTAGAAAAGGGCGACACTCCAGAAATGGCCGACAAAGCAATCATGGACACTGAAGACTACATGCAGAAGCTGGGAAGGAAGCGGCTCGTAGTATATCCATTCGCGCATCTCAGCAATGATCTCGCAGATGTTAATGAGAGCAGGAAGATAATAGAATACATGTTCAAGAAGGTTCCAAAAGACATAGAAGCAAGCAAGGCGCCATTTGGGTGGAACAAGAAGTTAACACTTGACGTAAAGGCGCATCCTCTTGCAGAGCAATCACGTTCATACTCTCCAAATAGTGAGGAGCAGAAGGTTTACAAGAAGGCAAAGCCGGTAAGCGTCAATACATCACTGGTTCGCAAGAGCAGCTGGGCAGGCCTTCCAGAACTAGACCACAGGACAATAGGAGAGAAGCTTGATTTATACAGCTTCCAGGAAATATCGCCTGCAATGGTGTTTTGGCATCCTAACGGGCATACGCTATACCGCAGCCTTATCGCACTTATGCGCAGCCTGGAGTCAAAATATGGTTACCAGGAAACGAGTACTCCTGTTGTTGCTAATCTTGCCCTGTGGCAGGTGAGCGGGCATTTAGATCATTACAAGGATAACATGTTCGTCTTTGACACAGATTCTGGAAGCCATGGCCTCAAGCCTATGAATTGTCCAGCGACGATGATGATATATAAATCAAAGAGCTGGAGTTACCGCGAGCTTCCGTTCCGCACTGCAACCTTCGACAAGATATACCGGAAGGAGCTATCTGGAGTAGTATCGGGACTTTTCCGCGTTCAGGAGCTCACCCAAGACGATGGTCATATATTCATAACGGAAGAGCAGCTCCTGCCTGAGATGGCGAAGCTTCTGCAGATGGTCAAAGAAACTTATGATATATTCGGCATGAAGTTTAATGCAAAGCTTTCAACAATGCCGGATAGTCATCTTGGCGATGAAATACTTTGGAAGCGTGCTACTTCCGCTCTTGAGGAGGCACTCCAGAAAAATGGGATGAAGTATGAGATCAAAGACAAAGAGGGTGCTTTCTACGGGCCTAAAATAGATTTCGATGTTTTCGACTCGATGGGCAGGAGTTGGCAGTGCACAACAATACAGGTTGATTATCAGCTGCCTCTGCGCTTTAACCTTGAATACGTTGCAGAGGATGGCAAGAGCAAGACGCCTGTTGTTATACACCGGGCGATTCTTGGAAGTATAGAGCGCTTTGTAGCTGTCATGGTGGAGCATTTCCAGGGCAAGTTCCCGACATGGATAGCACCTACTCAGGTGCGCGTAGTTTCAATATCGCAGACCGTAAATGATTATGCTGGCAAGGCCTATGACAAGATAAAGGAAAGTGGCATTCGTGTTGAGATAGATATTGGCGACAAGACGCTCGAACATAAGCTCCGTGATGCTATAACTATGAAGATACCCTACATACTTGTCCTTGGAAAGAAGGAAGCTGAGTCAGGAAAGGTGACAGTTCGTAGCAGGTCTGGAAAGCAGCAGTTCGGAGTCTCACTTGACGAGTTTATAGAAAATGTCTTAAAGGAGTGCAACCGCAGATCCCTCACGCTTTCTTATTAATATCTTTGTATCCATATTGTAGCATGCAGGCGCTGCACCTAATCGTTGACAACAGGGAGCGGAATATCGAGATAATAGATAGTTTAGCGCAAAACAACGTGAAACTTTCATTCGCACAGTTGCCTGTTGGCGACTACATAGTATCTGACAGGATGTGCATAGAGCGGAAGACAGTCCGTGATTTCGAAAATTCAATAATTGACTCAAGGATATTCGAGCAGGCTTCAAGACTGCGAGAAACATTCAAGAATCCCATAGTATTGATAGAAGGGAACATCAATGAATGCACCCTGGGCAGGAATGTGGTGCTAGGTGCTATTCTCTCGCTCTACACCGATTACAATGTGCTTGTCGTAAACTCAGAAAGCCCCCTTGACACATCATACATGCTTGCAAAGTTCGCGGAAAGGGAGCAGCAAGAGAGAAAAAGGGAGCCACGCATTGCCGGAAGCAAAAGGGCATATACTCAATATCAATGGCAATTGGCAATACTCGGTTCGCTTCCTGGAATAGGACCTAATCTCGCAAAAAACTTGATAAACAAATTCAAGACAATACGCAACATATGCAATGCTGATATCGAAGATCTAATGGAAATCGATAAAATCGGCAAGAAGAAGGCAGAGTCAATATTCAATGTGCTTAACAATGAATTCAGGTTGGAATAATGGGTTTCTTTAGCAATCTCTTTGAAACAGGCGAGGAAAAAACATTCGCGCAGACGAAAGGCATACTGCGCATAGCGCATAAGGCAAACCACAGCCTGAAAGGGATAATGAAAGGCAATGGAAGCATGGCTGCGATAAAGCGCATGGAAAAAGAATCATCTAACGAGTACTTTAAAACATCTCACATGATAATGTCCGGTGCAATAGCGCCAAACCTTATAGACAATATGATAATAATGGCAGGCAAGGAGGAAAACATTGCAGACTCAGTATTCAAGCTTTCAAGGCAAGTACTGCGATATAAGATACGCAGCAAAAAGGTAACGAAGTACGTTAATACGAAGTTGCAAGAGTTCAACCGTTTAGCTGATTCAGCTATAACCTTGCTTATGGAAATGCATACAGCAAAGAGCATAACCAAGATGCGCGCGTTAAGGCATCAGATCAAAGCTATAGAAAACGAGGGCGATGAGGTGCGGGACTTGCTTCTTGACTATGCCTACAATGCGAACGTCGGTTTCAAAGGATTTTATCACATAACTGACTTGGCATACATTTACGATGACATACTTGATGATTGTGAAGACTCATCTGATATATTTATAAGCATGGTTCTGACACTTGCGACGTAGTGTGGTTGTTTGCTTGCAGATATTATAAATTTGGTCCTTGTTTTTGTTCTTGTGGCGCTTGTATCGGGCAACAACCTATCCGCATGCGCCGGGCCGGCGATAGCAGGAAGGATAATCAGGAAAAGAACTGGCGTTATTCTTATAATACTGGGGTACATGTCCGGATTCCTGCTTCAGGGCAGAATTCTTCGCAGCGGAATAGCCCTACTGCTTCCCTCTAGTACTGTACTGATGCCTATAATACTTATAATATCAATAGTCGTGTTCCTTGTTGCGCACAGGAAGCGTGTTCCAGAATCGCTTTCAGTTACTTTTATATCAGCACTTATAGGCGTAGGTCTTGCCTATGGAAACCTTGACGGCGGCTTTATAGTAGAAATTCTTCTGTTTTGGGTAATTGCTGGGATTCTGTCGCTCATTATGGCATCACTAGCTCTTCGGGCTATGCAGAAAGCCCTTTACAGCGACAGACTCTGGAAAGGCGTAAGGACGGCGCGCGTCATTCTTGTTGTCCTTTCCTTTCTGACCGCGTTTACTTTAGGCGCCAACACGATTGTCATTATAGCATCAGTACTCCCTGCGGTATGGTATGTATATGCCATAATACTGGCAGGAATAATTATCGGCAGCATATTCCTAAGTTCTGGCGAGCTTCGCAGGATTGGTGATGAGATAATTCCAATACGATATGCAAATGCCCTTGTATCGCAGATTGTTGCCGCAGCATTTGTTGAGTTTGCTACTCTTTTAAGCATTCCATTATCCAACACGCAGATGCTGACAAGCACTATATACGGTACTGGTTTTGGTTATAAGGAAAAGCTGCTGTCAAAGAAACCCGCGGTACAAATAGTTTCCATATGGATAATCACTGCCGTATTCAGCATCGTTACTGCCTACATAGCATCAAGAGCTATACTGGGCATCTAGCTAATTATTCTGGTACTACGGGGCATTACTTTGCGCCAAGTCCTGCCATTGCTACCTTTACGGCATATTTCCTGTCAAGTTGCAGTGAGATGTTTTTTACAATTTTGGAATGAGAATCTTTGATGAATTTATCAAGAAGTGCCTTACTGCTTGAAAACGCTATGAACTCACCATTGTCCGAAATACCCGCTGCCTTTATCGCCTTTCCTACATTCATAGTACCTGCTGTAAACAGTAGTATCTCCTTTTGCAATGATGATGAGCGCATGTGTTTTTCAGTATATCTTACATAAGCACTAATGAATGCAGGCAGTAATCTATCATGGATTATACTATTATTTTTGACAAGCAACACAAAGTTCTTTCCGGAAGAAAGCCCTAACGATATCTCTAGAAGCTCCTCTTTATCCAGCTCAGCTGCGGCCAGGCACGCAACAGGATGATTACCATTGAATATATCGTCCACGAAACCGTTATTAATCTTTACTTCCAAATATATAAACCTATAAAGTGAGTGTTACTATGAGCCAGTTTGGATCACAGCTTCACGGAAAGTCCAGAAGAAAGCTATACGGGAACGGGAAGCTAAAGAAGAAGTTCAGGGACAAGAAACGATACGAGATGGGAGGTTTTTTTGCCAACACCAGACTCGGAGATGAGAACAAGGTAAGCAAAGCGCGCGGTCGTGGCGCATCGGACAAGAGCAGGCTCAAATATGCCGCATTCGCGAATCTGCTTGTCGGTTCTTCATATAAAAAGGTAAAGATCAAGTCAATACTTGAGTCTAAGGATAATAGAAACTTTGCTAGGCTTAAGATAATGACAAAGGGCACCGTAATCGATACAGATGAAGGAAAGGCGGTTATAACAAACAGGCCTGGAAGGGAAGGCAGCATAAATGCAAAACTAGTAAAGTGATAAGATGCCTGCCCGCGTCTATACTTGCAGCTCCGAAGACGCAAATGGGCTGAAAAAGCTCATGGAGTACGATCCATATCTTGATAAGAACCTCAATGAGGAGCAGCTGTCAAAGATAAAGGATGATGAGCAGGCAAACATTATATTCGCAAGGCAGGATTACAGCATTAAAGATGGGATATCTCTAAATCTCGATACTAAAAAGTACTACTTGTATATCAGTGCGAATGACGAGTTCCTTGAAAAGGCCGACAAGAAACTCAAGAACTCTATAAAAAGCATTGAGCGAGCGGACTCTGATACAGAATCAAAGGTAATCGGGATAATCGAGGGAGAGCGGCAGCAGAGTGAGCAGGGCCTCGGTGCCATATTCGGCTGATGCATGGCGGATTGATGGATTTTGACGAGATAGTAATAAAGGTAAAGGAACTTTCCCTTCCTATTGGGAAATATGCACTATTCGGATCTGTTCCGCTTACAGCTTATGGAATACGCGAGTCAAGAGATATAGATATACTAATAACATCGGATCTTTTTAATGAGCTAAAGGAAAGTGGGAAGTGGGTAGAAAAAACAAACCCGAACGGTGACAAGAAGCTAGTTAAAGAACCGTTTGATCTTACGGATAAGTGGTGGCACGGAAATTCCTATGAGCCAGAAGAATCAAAAATCATAAGGGATGCCGAGATAATAAAAGGAATGCCCGTAGTAAGGCTGGCGGAAGTGCTTTCTTGGAAGAGGGCATTTGGGAGGGAAAAGGACTTGAAGGACGTAAGGCTCATAGAGGAGTACCTTGAAAAACATGGCAGCAGTACAAAATCTACTTAAACCTTCATTTCAATATTATAGCATATGGGAGTTAAAAGTTTAACAAGCATAAGCGATATATCAAAAGTAGAAATAGAGAAGATACTGCAAATATCCTCTCAAATAGACAAAGGAAGGAACCAAAAACTCCGAGGCGATCCTCTCCTGGCGCTCCTCTTTGAGAAGCCATCTACACGCACAAGGACATCATTCCAAGCTGCTATGCACAGACTCGGAGGGGCATCAATATACTTAGATTCAACAACCACACAAATATCCCGCGGCGAGTTAATCAGCGACACAGCAAAGGTCCTAAGCCTTTATACTGACATAATCACTGCAAGGCTATTCTCGCACAATGATATAACTGACCTTGCAAGGAATGCATCCGTCCCTGTCATAAATGCTCTTACGGATCTTGAGCACCCATGCCAGGCGCTCAGCGACATCTATACCATAAAGAAACTCAAGGGCTTGGATGGCATAAAGGTGGCATATGTGGGAGACATAGCATCCAACACAGCAAACTCGCTCATGCTTGTTTGCACAAAGCTTGGCGTAGATGTCACGCTGGTCGGTCCATCAACTGTGAGTCCGAAAAACGAGTATATAACCAGTGCCAGGAAACAGGGAAACGTAGATGTAACTAGTGACATAAGGAAAGGCCTCGCCGGTGCAGACGTTATTTACACTGACGTCTTTGTTAGCATGGGCGAGGAGTCAGAGAAAAAGAAGCGCTTGCGCGAGTTCAAGGACTATGAAGTCGACAGGAAGGCGATGTCCTACGCTAAGAAAGATGCAATCTTCATGCACTGCCTGCCTGCGCATAGAGGAGTAGAGGTATCGGCAGATGTAATTGACGGCAAGCAGTCAGTAGTATGGGAGCAGGCACGCAATAAGATGATAGTGGAGCAGGCCATAATCTACTTTTTGCTTAATAAGGATTCCAGATAACCTCGCTATTTAGTAATGTATTTATATAAACATCGGCAACATGATACACACATGAATAAGTGGGCATTATACGCAG
>DAHWQN010000011.1 GCA_027340645.1 Microcaldota archaeon | reverse complement strand
TGAAATGCCTTGCCCGATACCATCGTTTCCAAAGCTGCTTGCTGCTATGCTTGAATTTGTTGATATGCTTCCATGAGTATAATACCTGTACTTATTGTTTTCAGGATTGCCTGAAACATCTGAATTTATGCTAGAATTTATGGCGTCCGAGACATTTAACCCAATAAATGGCGGAAGGTTTGCATTGAGATGCCCTCTGTTACCTATTGAATCCTGAGATATTATCAGCTCGCCAGAAGGGAAACGCTTGTCTTTCACTATCCCGACATTGATTTGCGAATCATTGCCTATCATTACGTGCGAGTTTATGCTGCCTGACAACTGCAGCTGACGCAGTGTCACTGTTCTGTTGAGTGTGTTTTTTACAGTTACAGCAATAATTTCGTTGCTTCCTGATGTAATTATATTGGCATTGATAATTGAGACTCCCGAGCTGGCATTTGAGAGAAGCTGCCTCTGCTCTTGGGTGAGATTTTCGGTATAGGAAATGCCTTTCGCGCCTTGCCTGTGGCTTGCCGGGTATATTGTGCTAGAGCCGTAAAGTATTGCTTTTACCGAAGGAACCAGAAGGAATTTTGTTGCATTGGATGAGAAAACACTTACGACAACAGGCGAGAAGTCAGCAAGGATGACTGAGTTAGAATCGAGTTGCTGTGATCTTATGTTTGCGGCTATACTGTTCTCTGCAAGAAGGACATTATATGTGGAGTTGTCGATAGTTATGTATGAGGAGGTAGCATTAAGCCTAATCCCGACTATCATGTCATTTGCGCTAAGCGTTAGGTTACCAATCAGCTGGCTGACATTTACAAGAGACATCAGGTTTACGCTTCCCTTGCCTGACACGTTAATCCAGTTGGAAACGCCAGAGCTATTTACAACATTAATCGCCATTGATGAGTAGTTCAATTCGAGTGCATTCGTACCATCAGGAACTGTCGGCGGATCCGTAAGCATTACGCTGAGCGTATAATTCGGGATTGTTGGCGATGCGCTTAGTACTGCGCTTGTTGTGCCGGAGGTGTTAATGCTTCCTGAAGAGCTAAGCAGAGCATATGCAAAAACTGCGATGCCCAGCATGATTACTACTATACTTCCAACATAATAAGGATTAATCTTAGTGAACCGTGTAAGCCGATTCACGTATGTGCCATTTATCTCAAAATTAGGTGTTGCCGTATAATATTTCCAGCGCTTTATAAATTCGTTATAGACTGGCTGTATTGCACCCATAGCCTGGAGTTCGTCTATGTGTTGCTTTACGGTAGACGGAGAAAGTCCAAGCTCGTGGCTTATCTCCGTAAGCGTGTGCTGTTTTTTAGAAAGCATCTTGATTATTTCTTCTTTTGTTTTTCCTATTCCGCTAATAAAATCACCGCGATATATGCTTTTAATGTGCTAGACAATTTATAAATAGATTAGGTCACATTTCGGTTCTTGTTCGGTTTTCAGAGGTAAAAGTCATTAACGCAATTGAATAGCCGAGTTTTGCAACAGGAATCATGCGGCATTAACGCATGCTCATGATTTTCCATAAGGCATCAGCGGATTAGATACATCTCAAATCACGCATGTAGCGATCATCACTCAAGATCCTCATCATATGCCACTTATATTATGTAGAATAAGGAATAATACACTTGCGCAGGCAGCAATTTACTTTCCGAGCAGAGATCTCGCCCGTGATAGTGCTGAATTTAGATCCTGCTTTGTTTCACCTTCGGCAATGAGCCGTATCATTGGCGTTGTATTTGACGGGCGTATGACAAAACGCCACTTGCTGCTTATGACCTTGACACCGTCTATCATTATTGTCTTGAGGCCCTGCTCCTCTGCTTTTTTCTTTGCGCTTTCTACAAGAACGTACTTTTCATGCTCCCCGGCGGGTATCTCCAGAGCCGCAAGCTCGTAATGTGGCATTTCTGCTATAAGATCCGAGAGTTTGCTTCCGGTACTGGCAACTATTCCTGACATCCGCAACGTAGAGAAAAGCGCATCGTCCGCATTGTATATCTCAGAAAAGTATATGTGGCTTGATATCTCTCCTCCCATTCTTGCCTTCTCCTGCTCCATGGCCTCGAGTATAAAACGGCTGCCTATCCTGCTCGGCACGGGGGTGGCGCCAACGTAAGATATCATATCCTCCACGACCTTTGAACAGCTTATCTCAAATATTATTTTGTCTGACGGCTTTGCAAGATGTTTAACGAAGAGTGCAAGAGCAACGTCACCACGTATGACATTGCCCTTGTCGTCTACAAATATCGCCCTGTCGCCATCGGCATCGAACGCCACGCCGAAATCAAGCGAGTTCTCTACAACAAGTTCAGAGAGACCCTTAAGTGTTCCTTCCTTAGGTTCCGGACCCCGTCCCTTGAAATCAGGATCATATGAACAGTTTATTGCAAGAGCATTGATACCTGCAGTCTTCAACGTTTCCGGACCTATAACCTAATATGAACCATTGCCAGGATCTATTCCTATCCGTATTGAATCTGTTGCAACAGATCTTATCCCGGAATTAACTGTGACAAAATCCGAATAATCACGCAGTGCCCGCTCTTTGAAATCTGTTATTGTACCTTCCGCCGCTTTTGAATTGACGGGATTGTCAACAAGATTTTTTATGTCTTCGAGTCCCGAGCCCATGCCGAACTTTTTCCCTTTTGCCCCATATAGCTTGAATCCGTTCCATTCTTTGGGATTATGGCTCGCGGTAACCATTACGCCTCCATCGAGAGAGTAATGCATTACTGAGAAAAATGCAACTGGAGTAGGGACAATACCTATGTCTAATACATTTATGCCGTTGCTTGAAAGGGCAACGCGCATGCTCTGCGACAAGGATTCACTTCCATGCCTGATATCATGGCCGAGCACTACTTTCTTTCCTGAACCGAGGTACCTTGCAAAAGCCTTGCCTATCTGCTCCGCTGTATCCTCATTCAAGTCTTTTTTGTATATTCCTCGTACATCGTAAGTACGATAAATCGAATCGGAAGGCCTTGAGTTTTTCACAATAGGCTTTGGCACGAATAGATTAAATACCTTGCCCTTCACTCGATAAATTCTTCCATACGCAATTGGCGTATAGCCTTGATTGTCTGCCATTTTTCGCGCAGATATGGAGATAGACGACCATGGCCAAGATCCTGTCGTATAGCAGATATAGTATATGAATCGGAAGGATAACCAGAACCTATGTCTATGCCAGACCTATCTGCTATCTTTTGTATTTCTCGGTCGCGCTCAACTTTTGCTATTATGCTTGCACCTGATACTACAGGATACCTAGAATCGGCTTTATGCTCCGATATAACACTTATAGCACCAGCAGACTTGCCGCGTTCCCGCTTCATTCCGCTTACGAGTAGTCTTTTCTGTGAGAAGAATCCGACCCTCATGCCAAAACGCTCCGATATGACGTCCGGAGAATCAATAAACACCTTTGATGGTTCTGTATCCATTGAATCTATGAGTTTTGCAAAGTTAAGGGCTTCAAGCTCGTTGAGGGATATGTGATTTGACATAGCTTGATTTATCTCAACATTGCTTATGCTGTAGGTTAGAACTTCTTCTGCCATTGAATATATTTCATCATAAAGGTACATTCGCTTGCGTCCTGTAAGAAGTTTCGAGTCCCTTACTCCTGCACGGGAGAGCTTGCCAACCTTCCCACTGCTAATGCTTATCACACCAAGCACTAAAGGACCCACCACTGCGCCACGGCCGGCCTCGTCTCCGCCGGCAATTATTATAGCATCACCTGTTCAAAGCCCCTTCCGTTCTACAACTATGAAGTCGTTGACAGCAAGAACGTTCGCGTATGGCACTGTTATCCTGCCTCCCTTCACTGAAAGCTTATTCACAAGGTCACTGTCAACGTTTGGCTCAACAACCAGACCGCTAAGTTTGCCGTTTACCTCGTTTACCTCAGCATCAATAAACTTTCCCAGATCAAATCCGTCGTTTGTGACAACTTCTTTGCCTACGAGCTGTTCCGCTATTATGTACTTTACCATTTATACACCCGGTATTAATACCAAAATAATATAAGGACGTAAGTTTATATACCTTATTGTTTCATGACGATATTAAACATCTCTTAAAATACGTCATACGTGGTTGTATGGAAGGCTTGGAAGGCTTGATATTTAAAGAGAAACAGACTAAAATAATATCGCTTCTTGGTGATCCGCGCAAGGAGTGGCACCTTTCTGATCTTGCGAAAGAGTCAGGAACCACGTATGTGCATGCAAGCAGATTTGTTTCAAAGTGCGAACACGCAGGATTATTGGGATATGAAAAGCACGGAAGGATAAAACGTATATTTCTTACAGAAAAGGGCGCCAGAATAGCAGTTAAGATAGCTGACATAGAAAAGCTTGCTGTATCTGATGAAACGGAGCAGCAGAGCGTACATGAACAAACTATTGTAGAATAGACTTTGTTGTTTGCACATAGTGCAGCGCAGACTAGCTAACAAAAAACATTACAAAAATAAAGGAAAAATTAAAAATATAAAATAAAAGGAAAGTAGAATTAGCCGCCAATCTTGAACATCTTTGTGCCGCAGACACTGCACAGTCCAGTCTTAGCCTTTTTGCCATTCTTCATGGTTACTTCCTTTGCATCCTTCATCTTCCGCTTTGCCTTGCACTTAACGCAATACGCTTCAACTTCCATGTTATCTCCATATTATAGATGAATGGTACAATATAAAAAGGTTGGTATATGTTACCATTACGAATCAGATTACTTCAAGCGCAGTCCTTTTTCTTACCTCATTTATTACATGGCCATAGTCTCTGTAATGTATAAATGCGGTGACTGTTAACGTATATGTTCCCTTATCCGTTCCTGTTCCTCCATATATATCTACATTGGCATTCTTTTCCTCTTTGTCTGCCATCATCCCGAGCCGAATCTCCTTCTGTTTTGATGCGCCGATAGAATCGAAGCTAAGCCGCTTTGGAAGTTCAACTACCACAGAACCTAGAACAGGCTCGCCGGTTACGTTCCTTACACCTATATTCAATGAAACTTTGCTTTGTTCCATAGATTTTAAGTGATATGGCGTGAACTCTGTCCTTATCATGAAAGGAACATCCTTACTCAAATCAGTTGAAACATCCTTTTTGCCGAAAATATCTAGTATTCCCATTTTACCACTATGTTGCTATGACATTTGTACTTGCCACGGTACTATTTCCAAGGATAAATACTTTATAGATATTGCCTGATGGAAGTGTAATATACGTACCTTCAGGCCCGGCCGGTATTATGCCGTTGAATCTGATGAGTACGCTCTGACCCGGGCTTAATTCAAGTCCATAACCCGTCTCGTTAAGGAGACCCGCCTGAGACAACGGAATCAGGGTGCCGTTGTTGTATATTGCAAACGATACAGTACCTATTTTTGCTTCAGCATCAAGCAATGAGCTTGCCTTTGCTGTATATTGGAGATATTCATTGCCTATGGCACCAGATACTATGCCATTGTATATTGAGCTGTTCTTAAGGCCGCCGAGATTGTTTACCATGCCCTCCAATTCCTGCACGTTCTTGTTTGAGAGATATGACTTGTTGAATCCTGCGTCAGAGTTGAGGACTTGCTCAAGTATGGACTTATATGAACTTATGTTTAACTGGGACAGGTACTGCGAAGATTTTGAGATAACACCGTTGAACGATAAAGATATTTTCGATAAGTTAAAGCTGGAGATAGTGTTTCTAACGCTCGATGGGATATATCCGCTTATCGATGACAGCAGCCCGGAATTGTTGCTTATTACTCCGCTTACGCTCTGGGAAATATTTAGCGTTGTGCCAGATGGAAGTATTGATTTCAATGAACTGGTGTTTAACAATGATGATGCCATCGATTCTAGTGCAGATGCGCTGCTTGCATTCCCCATTATGATAATATTTCCCGAAAGTACCACGGAGCTTAGGATTGTTTTATAGTTTGAATTATCATGCACTGATAATGTTATTGAAGTTTGATTATTCTGGACAAGGCTTGTATTAAGTATCGTTATGTTGTACTGGATTGTTGCAGGCGTTGATGTTCCATTCCCTACAACAGCGTAAGTATACGGATTTGCCTCAAATGATGCTGAAGTAACTGATAAACTTGGTGCAAGCTCTGGATCTATTTTTACCAGTATTGTAGCGCTTGTGTTCCCTGAATCAAGAGACACGGTATCATATATCCGTTTTGCGGGGAAGGTGGTATTGTATGTGGAGCCTCCGGCGGATATGTTTGATGAAAGTATAGTAAGTTCCACTCCTGAAATGCCTGCGTTTACAGGAACAGAAAATTGTGCAGCGGGATATGTATCATTTCCTTGTATTGTGTATGTTTGAGTAATGTTGTAATAATACCATGAAGTGTAATTGCCTATCGAGTAATGTATACCTATTGAAGAATAAGTCACGTTCATTGCATTCGCTCCGAGAGGCACTGAGCTCAGTAGCTTTATGTATACATCGCGCATGCCTGGCCTCTGGCTCTTGGCGCCTGAGAGAATCACCGCTGCTATTATTATGATAATGGCGACTAATAAAACTATAGATGCCTTTCCATGATTGTTCATTTCATTACTGTAAAGGGGTATACTCTTTATCTATTTAGGCTTATGTGCAGTTTAGGCTATATCCAAAAGTATACGTTTTATGCTGCGCCAATTGTCAGCGACTATGATTCCTTTTGTAGTATTGGTATTTATGAAGTCCTCATTCCACGGCTGCCTTAGCAGTATGCCGGTTTTTCCTGCGAGAACGGCATTCTTTACAACTTTGTGGAAATCGTCTATAAGAATATCGATTCCATCAACTCCATGTTTCTCAGAAGGCACTGGAAATGTAAAGTACTTGTCATAATGTATGCCTTTTTCTTTGAGCCAGAGCTTGATGTGCGCACTCGGATTGCCGGTCGTTATGCATATATCAAACTTATCGCGCAGATCGTTTATTATAAAAGGTACGTCTTTGTCCTCGAGTTTTATAGAGCTATAATCGTTCCATGCCTCATGCCACAAATCTATAACTTGATCATGGCTTAGCTTG
Source organism: Microcaldota archaeon (assembly GCA_027340645.1). Lineage (GTDB taxonomy): Archaea > Micrarchaeota > Micrarchaeia > Micrarchaeales > CABMGC01 > JAJZOD01. Next base: position 4,342 of record DAHWQN010000011.1, on the reverse strand, counting down.
GTGAAGACCTCGGACAACTCATGCCTTACCAAATCTTTTTTTAATCCGACGATGCCATACTTGAGCTCCGCCATGTGCAGCCATCTTGAGAATGTGTCGGCGAGTACCCCATCTACGTCGATTCCTATATTTTTCTTCACTTTATTACCTTGTTCATTATTTTTAAGACATTGTAATTGCATACAACAGTCAAGAAAACTCCCCGAATGTGACTAACATCAGCGCAATAAAAATAATTATTACATTCAAATCATTGTACAGAATTGCAGGGGGTGAGATTTGAACTCACGAAGGCGCTAAGCCACAGGATCTTAAGTCCTGCGCGTTTTTCCGTGGCTTGTGAGCCAGACCAGACTCTGCCACCCCTGCATAATAGTGTATTAGATAAACGCATATTTATGCGTTTGCAGAATCTGGAGAAGGAATAAAAGTCTTTAATGAATAATGAAATATGGCGCTTAGATGAAGCTTGTTGTGATATACGGACCGCCAGGCGTAGGAAAGCTGACTGTGGCAAGGCAGCTGGAAAAAATCACAGGATTCATGGTGCTTCACAACCACCTGACCGTTGACTTGATTTCAGGAATATTGAGCATGAATCACAAGGCGTTCTGGAAGTATGTAGGAAAATACAGATTGGAGCTTATAAGGCTTGCCGCTAAGGAGAATGTGAATGGGCTTATAATCACCACTGTTTATGTAAAAGAGGATGAAGGCCATATGCGGAAGATAATAGGAATTGTTAAGAGACATCATGGCGAACTATGCTTTGTACAGCTGTACTGTAATGCCGATGTATTAAGAAAACGCCTCAAAGAACCTTCAAGAAAGCAGTACCTGAAGCTCAGGAGTGTAGCTAAGCTTGACACGTTAATGTCTGAGAAAAACCTGCTAGCACCGATGGGATTTGTGAAAACGCTGAGGATTGACAATACGCATATCTCGCCGGAGAGGACCGCTGAAATTATAAAGAAACATTACAGTCTGTGATAACGTATGCGCGGATGACATATGCACAGCACTAACTGCTTCAGAGCAGTATTATATTTACATTGTGAAGTATTCAGGCATACATCGATGGTCCGGTTTGCGATGGACTGTTATCCTGCGCATATTGTTCATGGGAATCACGCACCTTCTTGAGAAGCTCACGTATTTTTGCTTCTACAGCCTTTGCTTCTTTATCCAATTCCGTAAGGTCGATGTCCATGTCAAGTAGCTTGTTAAGCCCTTCTATTGCATTTTCCGCATATTTAGGATCAGTTATCCGCGGATCCACTTCACACATTACATCAAATGATTTTATTCCGTATTCTTGGGATTTAATTAGAAGCTCGGCACTAACTCCGGCAACTACGCCGTCACGTATAGATTCTATTCCTGCTTTTCCAGCTTTCTTGAGAATGTCAGCATCGGAAGATGCTACGTATATGTTATCTGTAGGTTTCTCTGAAGGCATACCACCAACAGATACTATGCGCTGCAGAGAGTACTTCTTTGCAAAGGAGAGTATTTCTTCAGCAAGCTGTTGCACAAGTGCAGGAGGTATTGTGAACTCAGATATCATTAGTAGTAGTTTGTACTTTTCTGATTTGTAAATCCGTGCAGGTCGCATAGGCATCGAGTCGTGTATAGATGCTATCGGAGGGAACAGTTCACTGTTTATGTAGCCCACATACTCCATACTCAACTTCTCGACCATGTAAGAACCAGCCATAGGCCCTACGAGACCTATTCCTGGAAATGCTTCTATAAGAGTGTAACCCTTAAATCCCTTGTCTTGTGTAATTTTTATCTCCATCATATGACCGGTACACTATTGCAAGGAAGGTATAAATTATTATCATGTATGACTAGAATTCCAAATCTTCTTGTTAAAAAGCAGTATTGATTTCTCGCGCGAGTTTTATAAGAGTTGTATTTTGCTCTCGTGAATACGACGATATATATAAAAACGTTTCCGTCGTAGTGTAATCGGTGAATTAATGGCGGAAAGAATGACAGATGAAAACGTAGATAGAGAAGACGGATATCTGTACTACCTCGGCAAGGATGGGTTTGTATGGAGAACTCCGATGAGAAACAACCCGAGAGGAAGGAAGGGGAAGGTAGGAAGTGAACGCGTCTCAAGAGAGGACGGTTACTTGTACTTCATAGACCAGAAGGGCTATGTTGCAAGGACAAAGATGAACAGGCGCGGAAGAATTTCAGGAGGCAGAAGTTCAAAGAAGAGCGCGCGCAGCAGCTCTAAGAGAAGAAGATAAGACTTAGCCTTTCTTTTATTTTTTCTATTTTTAATTTAGTATTTCAGTAGTATGCTAGCTGAGAGCATATTTTTGCTACTTTTATGCAAAGGGAATCAGAAGAGCTCGGGTCTTGGCCACTCTATGCCTTCTAGTGACATTCTGCTCTGCCTTGAATTTATGCTCCCGGAAATATCCATCTTCGCCACTGATAGAATACCCATGTTTATCAAAGTCACGGACAAAATAATGTAAAGGTTCTGAGCATTGCTCGTCAGATATTCATAGCTTGTTAGGATTAGGATAAGTGCAAGTACACTCGCGCCGAATCCGAATGACATCGATGTGCGCCGCAGCATAAGTAATGCAGCTACAAAGCTGAGAAATGCGAGGAAAAGGTCAGCAATTGTTATAGAGTAATTTAACGCTACGCCTATAAGAGCCTTCGAGAAACCTGCACTTGTTGCAGCAATGGCTAAATAATTTGCCGGCACGTATACAAGATAAACAAGCAATATTGTGCAAAGTGCAAACATAATGCTTGTTATGTAAATGAACCTGCTTGGCGCTTCAGTATGCTTTAAATGCATGCGAGTGGCGCGGTCTATGTCCTCAAGGCAGTATAGCTTGTTATTTGAGGGCATCATGTCGGCATAGCAGAAAGGTCGTTTACAATACTCACATAGCGCGTAGGCCTGGCGCCATGGATGATTTATGCATGTCATTCTTGAGATGTCTGGCTCGTTTGCTGAGTTTGTAGTAACAGCTGATGTACTTTCTGTATGTTTTTTGGGCTCCTGAACTGAAGATGCAACTTTAGCGCTGCGAATCTGAGCCGCAGATCCTGGAATAGACGTGTTTTGCTTGGCAGTCTCCGATTTTTTCACTGAAACGGCTTCCTGAACAGGCACGGTGCGCTCTTGGGCAACAGATTTATCATTTTTCCCCTCCGTTCTTGCCACGGATGGCTTCTGCTCTTCGCGATTTTTGAAAATCAAAAGCTCGTCAGGGTCTATTACCAAAAAGAAACACCGTCAAGTTCGATTATTATCATTGCGATTGTCGCTATACCGTGTGGAGAGTCCCCTCGCAGCACGCCTTGCAGCCTCATCTGCCTTCTTCTCGAAAATACCTCTGTGTTTTGCACAGCTTATGCAGTAATATATCTTCCTGCTGGACATAAACCTGACATTGTTCTTGTCCGAAGGATCAGTGCCGAAACGTATCGTTTTCTCATAAGAAACGGCTTTATTCCGTGGCATCTTCCTGCCGCAATTATCGCATGTCACTAATGGTTCTTTTCCTCTCAAATGAACACCTTGAAATTATATAACAATATAAGGTTATTAATATATATGTTGCATTTATTATGTGAGGTGCTTACATGAAGGTGCTACTGCTTGCAGATTCTGAGGAGTATTTGGATGATGCCGTTGATATATTCTCTTCTTCTGGTATAAGTGTAGTTGCAAAGGTTACAAATGGCACTGCTAAAGAATTCAGCAGCATGGCAGAAGATGCGCTGTTCAAAAAGGGATATAACATAGTCATTGGTAACATCCCTGATTATATAGAAGCAGGCATAGAACTTAACAAAAATCAAGGCGTACGTGCGGCACAGATAAATTCTAAGCGGGATCTCAAGCTATCTGAGAAAAGCAAACCGAATGTTATGATATTTGGCAGTGATATGTCACTTATTAAAGAATTTGCGATAGCAATGCCAGCTGCACATTCTGCTCAAATGCAGCAGAATAGCACAAGAAAAACATTAAATGGACTCACAGGAGTCCCGCAGAAGAAACCAGAGCAAACGCGGGATATTAATTTGGACATTCAAAAATCAAAATTGAAGAAGGACATTGTACCGAAAAAAATTGAGGATGACGCGCGTGAGGAAGAGTACAACGATATCGAAGAACACAGAAGCAGGAATGGCTTATTCGGAAGGCTGAAGGACTCTCTCGGCATAATAGAAGATAAGGAGGGGGATTAGAGAATGGCAGGTTCGGAGCCAGAATGCAGGAGAATAAGCAGGGCTATACTGCCTGCCGTAAGGGCCTCAATTGCAGAGATAATGTACAGCAGGTACAGGTGGA
>DAHWQN010000113.1 GCA_027340645.1 Microcaldota archaeon | reverse complement strand
GCATATCCATAAAGATCCACTAAATCAATAGTATTTAAAGAATATAAAGCTTTTCAATGTATTTTGTCGAGGAAATTCTAATTTAAATATTAATTTTAAATGTTTTTAAAAAACACATACAAAACATATAAATATGTTTACATGGGTGGTCTTTTTGTGTTTTAAAAAGTTATAGAAAGATCGAAGAGTTATCACTAAACATTATCTATTCATGCACGTTTTACAGGAGTGACATCCTCCCACCCGTAAACGGTGTGGGCTTCCCAACTGAAAACCAATAATAATATGAAACAAAAAGGATATATATGTTTGTAATAAAATCTTATCATACGGCAGGACATGCCGAAATATACGCTCAGGGAGATTTTATAAGACCTCAGATTTCCAGTGAGGCAATTTTCGTTGAACTGAGAACATACCAACTGAAAACCAAGTATGAAGTCCATGAATCCCTGATGGAAAAATGGGATTCTTCTATTCATCTACAGTTCGCTTTCATCCCACCCATAAATAGCGTGGGATTTC
>DAHWQN010000112.1 GCA_027340645.1 Microcaldota archaeon | reverse complement strand
AACGCAATAAGACGGACCTTGAAGAAGGAGGGCGTAAGGATAAAAGTGGATGATAGCAATACGACATTAGGTTATAAGATACGTGATGCCAGAAACAAATGCATACCGTATACGGTCATAGTTGGTGGCAATGAAGAAATGGCCGGTACAATTTCTATAAGGACTAGGACTGGATTTGAAAAGAAGGACTTGTCTTTGAAGGAGTTTACCAATACGCTCCTGGATGAGATTTCTTCAAAGAAGAATGATCTCAGCTATTCGTAGGTGTAGGGTTAAACCTACACTTGGAATAAAATAAACCCCAGGATCTTGTACCTGACTATAAGATAAGGGGGCTTGTGCCCCCTTATCTTATAGGATTCCGGAGCATGAAACAAGACGCAAACATGCGCCCAATCTATAAAAGACTGACCGACAATGTGATAGTGGACGTATTTGTATGCCATGTTGCTTATCTACTGCTAAGAGTTGTGGAACATCTTGCACAGAAAGAAAAAATCGAAGGAATTTGGAACGGGCTATCGTCAGA
>DAHWQN010000111.1 GCA_027340645.1 Microcaldota archaeon | reverse complement strand
TGGTGAGGAGGTGGATGTTTTTGTTGGCACTGCCAAAAATGGGCTAGTTGGTGCAATATTGACTGTTGATGCAATAAAAAATGACAAGGAGATAAAGCTCCTTTGGAACACCAGCAGGGAGGAAGCAGAGATAGCGGTAAAATTCGTTAATTTCGGAGGCCAGTCTGGCAAGCTGATCTGGCATGGAAAAGATTAGCGCATAACTGGGTTTTCTGAGGCATTACATATCAGTCCTACTTTCAAATAAAGGTCATCTGCCTTTTTCTCTGTGGCTTATTCATAAGGCTCTTCCATGACAAAGGCACACTTGAAGAGAAAGCTGCTGTGCTGCGTGAGTTTTGACAAAAGAAAAATAGGTAAGCTTTAGCAGAAGGTTTTCCTTTTTAGGGAAAGCCCCGAGAGGGAGTTGAACCCTCGACCTCTTGTTTTCCTGGGCCCCTAAACCAAGGGCTTACGAGACAAGCGCTCTACCACTGAGCTACCGGGGCGTGCAGAAAAGCGCGCGCCGCAACATTGCAGAATGCAGTCTGCCGGCAACGGCAATCGCATCTGTCGCAATTCCTTACCAGATAAACGCTTG
>DAHWQN010000110.1 GCA_027340645.1 Microcaldota archaeon | reverse complement strand
GCCCCTGGAACAGGGAAGCTAGGAGGGAGTTCTTGAAAATCTTGTTCCTAAACATTGAGAAGTTTATGGTGGGTACCTTGACCTTCCTTTCCACCAGCAGGAATGCAATTGCAGCTATTATGCCAACTGCAAGCATAGCCTCGTTCAACGGTCTGAAACCTGAAGATGCGTAATCTATTCCTGAATAGGAGACCAATGCAACGGCTATCCCAAGAAGCGCCATGCCAGGGATGTCAAGAACCTCCTTCACCCTCTTGTTGTCTTGTATGTACCTAAGGCCTAGGATTGTTGCCAGAATTCCTATCGGGACATTTATGAAGAATATGTACCTGTATCCTATGAATGTGGTTATAAATCCTCCCAGAAGTATCCCGAGAAGTGCCCCTATATTCCAGCTCATTGACGTGAATCCATAGGCCCTTCCAATCTTGTTTCTAGGGAAGGTGTCTGCTATGATCGCCCCGCTGTTGGAAGATATCAATGCGCCCCCTACAGCCTGAACGGCCCTGAAAATTATGAGGGTGACGTCAGTTGGCGCTACACCACATAGAAATGATGATATGGTGAAAACTGCAAATCCAAGGTTGAAAGTCCTTGCCCTACCA
>DAHWQN010000010.1 GCA_027340645.1 Microcaldota archaeon | reverse complement strand
CTAATTTATCATCAGAGCTTGCGGCCAGGAGCATGCCCTGGCTTTCCACATTTGCTATACGCTTCGGCTCCAGGTTCGCAACTACGATTATCTCCTTATTCATCAGCTCTTCCTTTGTGTATTTGCTTTTTACTCCTGCAACAAGCTGGCGCGTGCCTAGCTCTGGACCTAGGTACACTGTGAGACGGTAAACCTGGCTTTTTGCGCCCTCTATGTCTTCTACGCTTTTTATTCTGCCAACCCGGAGCTCTATCTTTGAAAAATCATCCAATGTTGCCAAAGAACCATCGGCTAGTATATGTGCATTAGTGTATTTATTACTTGCCAGAGTTCTTTATTCATGAGATGTTTCATTGCAATTGAATTGCCTGATAAAGTGAAGGAGCGGCTTGTTCTGGTACAACGGGACTTCGGTTACGAAGGCATAAGCCTAGTGAAGAAAGATGCACTGCACATAACGATAAGCTTTCTAGGGGATATTAGCAATAATGCGGCAGGCAGTATAGAAGAGGAATTGTCAACTGTAGAATGTCATTCATTCAATGTGGAATGCATAGGCTTAGGATTTTTCTCCGCAGACAGAATAAGCGCTATATTTGCCAGAGTACAGAAAAACGAGGGACTTGATTCTCTTTACGAAAGTGTTTCAGCTGCAGTTAAGCGTGTAGTATATCTAAGAGAGGAGCGCAACTTTGTGCCGCATATCACAATTGCACGGGTGCGCAAAGCCAATAAGGCTGACCTTGTGCACAGGATAATTGAGCATGAGGGTATTGACTTTGGAGAGTTTGATGTAGCGTCTTTCTCGTTGAAGAAGAGCACACTGACACAGGATGGGCCTATTTATGAGACCCTGCGTGTATTTCATCTGGAAAAATGAATTTCAACGCCACTGCTCCAGAGTCTGATGCTTGCCCGTTTGTATTTGCCAGTTCGCCAGGCCGGTATACTCGATTCAGAAGAAGCGCATCATATACCATTCCTGTCTTGGTATCGATAGTTATATGGCGTAAATTATCACCAAACATATCTGCCTCTGCGAGTATGCCTTTCTGCATCTTGCGAATCTTATAAATCACCTGAACGGGCTTTGTGTGGTTGTTCTGAAGACCCAAGACACGCACCTCTATATTGGGATTTTTCATCTTTGATATAATCCTGGAAATCTTACTCAGGTCCTTCCTCGTTATATCCATTGATGTTCTCAACGCAACCGTAGATGAGGCATTTACATCGAATAGTATTATGAGCATATCAAATGCAAGGTTCTTTACAGTAATATATCTTCTTTCATCAGAATAACGTATAAAGACGCAGCTATCCGGAATCAAGTCTATACTTCTATCTTCTATGCCCTTGAGTGATAGGTTATGCCGTGGATTTGTATTTAGAGTTAGCTGCTTGGAGCCAAAGGACATACCCATTGACTCCTCATCGAATACCTTCCAAAAATCCATTTATACACCGTGTTTTACAAAGAAACAGGGCACTGAATATATTTATATATGTTGCCGTGCAATACTACCCTGCTAAGCAAGATGCCTAATTTTAGGTATGGCCATGAAGATAAACGTGCTTGAGAGTAGCCCATTTGCCCTAAGACTAAAGGTTAGTGGAGCTACGTTCAACTTTGCAAATGCTCTGCGCAGAAGCGCGATGAGCAGTGTGCCGTGCATGGCGATAGACAAGGTTACTTTTTACGAGAACACAAGCGCGATGTTTGATGAGTACATAGCGCACAGGTTAGGGCTTATTCCAGTGACAACACCTAAAGACTCAAAAAGCGGTGATGAGGTGCTTCTCTCTTTGACAGAAGAGGGCCCTAAGACAGTTTATTCCAAGGATTTGAAGAGCAGTGATAAGGTCGTCAAAGTGGCAAATCCGGACATACCGATAATAAAGCTTGCAGAAGGCCAGAAGATAAGACTAGACGCAAAAGCAATAGTCGGCTCTGGAGTGAAGAGCTCGAAGTTCCAACCAGGCCTTGCAACATACAAGGCCAATGATTCTGGAGACGAGTTCGAAATTTACATTGAAAGCTTTGGCCAGATACCCGCACCGGAAATACTCTCAAGGACGTTAGATATAATAAGCGCTGATGTCAAAGAGATAACAAAGGAACTTAAGAAATAATGCGGGGGTGGCAGAGCTTGGTCAAATGCGCAGGACCGAGGAGCATCGTGCTCGGACCTCCTGTAGCTTTAGTGCTTGCGTGAGTTCAAATCTCACCCCCCGCAGGTAAAGAAAAGGTAATGAAATGACAACAGAAAAAAGCAATATAAATGCATGGAATGTCGCAGCAGGCAGCGTCAAGCATGGCGAAAAGAACTCTGGCCTCGCAAAGATGATCATTAAGTATGCTGCACTTCCAAGAAGGCAGCGCGTTACAGTAAGCATAAACAAGCTCAATGCATATGCGAAAGACAATGAGAGCATCATAGTTCCGGGCAAGGTTCTCGCAATTGGAGTTCCTGACAGAAAGTACAGCATATGTGCAATAGAGTATTCAGGCAGCGCTTTGAAAAAGCTGAAGGACGCGGGATGCGGTATAGTTTCACTGCAGGATATGCTCAAGAAGGATGGCGTACGGATCATTGTGTAGTGGTTTCATGGATCGGATTATAGATGGCGAAGGAAGGATTCTGGGGCGGGTATCCAGCTATGCTGCGAAGAGCCTCATAAATGGAGACAATGTTGTAATAATCAATGCTGAAAAAATAATTATAAGCGGACATCTGCGCGACATCGTCACAAAATACAAACAGAAGGTTGAACTCAAGGACAAGGCCAATCCGGAACACAGCCCTTATATTTCGAGACGGCCGGACCTTTTTGTCAAGCGCGTAGTGCGTGGCATGCTGCCTTATCAGTACCCAAAAGGCAAAAATGCATACAAAAGGCTCAGAGTTTATATCGGTATGCCGAGCGGATTGCCAAAGCCTGATGAGCATGTACTGAAGAAGGGAGAGGAAGTATACGAAAACATAATAACTGTAAAAACACTTTCAGAAAAATTAGGTTACAGGTTTGATTGAATGGCTGAAGATGAAAAGAGAAAAGACATTGTGGATGACAAGGCGCCAAAAGGCGTTAAGGAGTTCGACAAGGCGCTTAGCGACTTCAATGCAGAAACAACGCCGCAGGCACAGATGAGTACTGTTAAAAGGGGCTCGAAGAGAAAGACCACTGTTATAAAGAAAAAACAGGTTAAGAAGTTAGTTGTTGCAAGAGGAAAGCGGAAGGAAGCCATAGCAAGAGCAAGAATGACATCAGGACATGGAGAGGTAATGATTAACGGAGTACTTGCAAACCTTTTCAAGCCAAAGGAGATACGCGAGCTTATACTTGAGCCTTTGAAGATATCGAGCGAGGCCAGGGGTATCATGAACAACTCGAAAATATTAATAGATGTAAGCGGAGGCGGGATAAGCGGAAGGGCGCAAGCAGCCAGAAGTGCAATAGCAAAGACACTTGTAGAGGCATCAGGGAGTGATGCACTTAAGACACAGTATATGGCATATGACAGAAATCTGCTCGTAGACGACCATAGGCGTGTTGAACCTAAGAAATTCCTTGGACCAAAGGCCAGGGCAAGAAAACAGACTTCATATAGATGATTAAGTGATTCAATGATGATACCTGTACGTTGCTTCTCATGCGGGCAAGTAGTTGCTGACAAATGGGAAGAGTATGACAAGCGTGTGAACAAAGAGAGAGAGGATCCTAAGAAGGTTCTTGCTGATCTTAACGTGAAGAGGTATTGCTGCAGGCGCATGCTTGTAGGGCACGTAGATCTTATAGATGACATAATAAATTACGGCAGGAAGTGAGGATTTAAATAATATATTGAATAAATAATGAGGGAGGGGTCGTCTGCTAGCTTGGTTAGGCTCTGTGCTTAGGGAGCATAAGACCCGAGTTCAAAAGCGCGGAAGCGATTGAAAATCTCGGCGACCCCAAACTAAGTAAACGGTGAATAAATGGAAAACGGAGTGCTTGTCGATCAGAATGAGTATTTAGAAGTAGGCATACATATAGGCACAAAGGTAAAGACCCCAGGAATGAAGCGGTTTATATACAAAGTCCGTGAAGATGGTTTATACCTTCTTGACCTGCAGACCATAGAAAAAAGGCTGAAAATTGCTGCGAAAATGCTGGCAAGGTACAATCCAGAGGATATAGTAGTAACAGCTTCAAGAATATATTCTATAACAGCGGCGTCAAAGTTCGCAGAGATAACGAAGGTGAAGATAATGACGGGCAGGGTAATGCCTGGTGTGTTTACGAATCCGAACAGAGAGGGATTCATGGAGCCGGAGATTATATTAGTAAGCGATAACAGAAATGAGAGGCAAGCCGTCAAGGAAGCCAGCAATACCAACATACCTGTTATGGCACTGTGCGATACAGACAATTGGATAAAATTCGTAGACTTCGTCATACCGTGCAACAACAAAGGCAGAAGGTCTCTTTCGCTCATTTACTATTTATTGGCAAGAGAGTTCCTCAAAGAGAAAGGCTTAATAAAGTCAAACGACGAATTCAACTACAAGGTCTCCGACTTCGAAGCAAAAGTGGAGATAAAGGCGAAGTAGTTGAAAAAATACAGCTCTGGAAAGAGAGCCCAGGCGGCTCTTGACTTCATGGCGTCGTATGGCATTGCTATAGTGGTTATCATAGCAGCCATAGCTGCAGTGTACACAATAAGCACTTCTAATAAGAGCGTATTCTCGCAGAACTGCGCGGGCTCTTCCGGATTTGCCTGCGGACCATTTGCGCTTAACTCCAGTGGAGTACTGAACATAACACTTGAGCAAGCGACGGGCTCTGAAGTAACAGTATACGGAGTCGCTTGTTCATCAGACATAAGCAGCACTACATCAAATACATTGCCTGAGTACAAAAACGTGTACGTTACTAATAGCATAGATTACTATCCTTTAGGGGGTAGTCCCGGAACTGGAGCGACGATTTACACTGGAGAAAGCCACACATTCCTTGTTTATTGCTATACCGCAAGCCAGCTTGCCACAAAAGCCAACGAGTCAAGCGGTGAATTTCTTGGTTATGTGTGGGCTAATTTCTCTGTGAGTGGGAAACCGGGAAGCATAACGCAGCTTATAGCTACAATACAGGCTGATTATACATAAAGGCATGTTGACGTGAATTTATGGATAGCTACCTGGAAACTTATCTTGAAAACCATGGAATACATTACAAATTACACTCGCACAAAGCAGTCTTTAGTGCCAAGGAATCAGGATTTCTCAAGGACATCATTCCAGGAATGAGTACCAAAAATCTTTTCCTGAAGAGTGATAATGGAGAGTTCTACCTCGTATGCATGAATGAAGACAAACGACTTGACATTAAGGCTTTAGCAAAACATATCGGACATGGCAAACTTCACTTCGGGAGTGCTGAAGCTCTTCTACAAGAACTGCATATTACGCCAGGCAGCGTCTCGATATTTGGGATGATTTATGCGAAAAATACGGCTCTTATAGTAGACAAGGACTTATGGAATGCCGATATAGTATCGTTTCACCCCAACATAAATACAGAGACACTCGAGATACGGCACACTGATCTCGACATATTTTACAACTCACTTTCATGCAAAAAGGAAATTTTTGAGCTGTAGGCACGTAACAAACGTTATAAAAAGTTTACGGCGCAATATAAGTGCGTTTATTCGGTGAATTGATGGCTATAGTGAACCATGAAAGGCCTTTCGACCTATTGAATAGGGCAATAGGGCAGCAAGTATTGATAAGGCTGAAGAACGGCACAGACATACGGGGGAAGGTGCAGTCTTTCGACGTGCATATGAACATAGTTCTTGAGAACGCAGAGGAGATGGATGATGGAGGCAATACTAAGATAAAGCTGAACACCATTCTGCTTAGAGGAGGCAACATATTATTTATATCTCCTGCGTAGTTATTTATCATGTTTAATGGGCTCCTAGCGCAACGGTAGCGCGCCTGCATGGCATGCAGGAGGTTGCGGGTTCAAATAAACTTTTTGAAAAAACATTTAATCAAAAAGTTTGGAAAATCCCGCGGAGTCCATTATTGTCTTAGTCAGCAGTGCGCACGCTTCGACCCTATATTTATAGACTTGCTCATTTCAGTCATAACTAAGACGCGGACAACTTTAATTATGTTTGCTGTGTGATAATTTGGCACTACATACAAAGTTAAAAACTAAACGTAAAAGTAAGAATGTCAATGCTAAGGGCAGGGCGTACGCAGAGTGGTTCAGAAAACACTATGCAGAACTATTGATTATTTCTATTTTGGTATATGCGGCTTTTTATGCCGTAGCAACATCGGTAGGGCCATCATACAATGGAGACGATATGGCGTATGCGAGCGTTGCTCTGCAAATCATACACGGAACATACCATGAAAGCACTTACATTTATACAGTCAGATTCTTACAGATATTCCCCATAGCTGCTTTTTATCTGCTCGGGGTAGGTTACTTGAGCAGCTCTGCATGGAATGTCCTTTCATTTGTGATAACAGTAGGCCTAGTCTATCTTCTAGGCAAGGAACTCTCAGGCAAAAATGTTGGGCTTGTCGCTGCCCTGGCATTCTCGTTTTTCCCGGAGGTATTGAATTATACAGGAACGATGAGCGATGATATACCGCTGATGATGTTTACATCACTTACAATACTATGCCTGATGTATGCAGTAAGAAGCAACTCGAAGAAGTGGTATTTCATTTGCGGTGCGCTGCTTATCACGCCGATGCTCGTCACACCTCTGGGGTTTCTTATATTTCCATTCGTGTTAGTATACCTGCTGATAGAACTTCTGAGGAAAAAACTCAGTATAAACAGGACAACATTATATTTTGTTTATGGAATTGCCGCATCAGTGGTGGTTCTATGCGCTGTAAACTATCTGCTCTCCGGAAATCCCCTGATTACATTCACCCTTAATTTTAATTATTACAGTAAGCCTGGTGTGCCAGGTTATGGAACTCTAGGGGCCTTGGCAGGCCCCAACTATTACGTTAATATAATATTTCCGTATGATTTGACATCTTTTATTTACAACCTTCTTGTAAACCACAGTATAAGCCAGATATCTTTCTGGGAGAACAACACTGTAGGCTTGTTCTTCTATGCTTTTGCAATAAGCGCTGTTTATTTGATATTGAAGCGCGACAGGCGCGCGTATGTGCCTCTGTTGTGGTTTGGAGTTATGTTTGCCTATCTTAGCATCGGGCCGGAAAACCTGACATTCAGCCCGTTTTCATATACTTTGATGATAAGGCTTGATAGGTACATGATGCCTCTTGTCGCTTCTGTAGTACTCACTATAGCCATAGCAGTGGCCAGGTTCGTGGAAGATGGAAGGTATCACAAAGATACCCTAGGCAGATTGGCAATATCCATAGCTGCACTTGCATTCTTGGTTATCATGGCTGTGCCGTTGAACACTTTCTGGTATCAGTCTAAGATATCACAACTGAGCGACCAAATGCAGATTGCGAATTATATATCGGGACTTCCAAACAGCACGCGCATATATTACGTGAATGGATTATCGCAGGTCATTATATTCTCCGGGGCTGTGAACTATAGCAGGTTTCAGGCATATGATCAGGTTTCAAACTGTGGCAGCCTGCCGGATGGTGCGTATGTGGTAGTTCCTAAAAATGTCGAGTATTATAATCTGAATTATACTCCAAATCCGCTACCTTACTGTCCCGGCTGGAAGCTTGCGTTCTCACCGAAAAATGAGGGAAATTACAGTAGTGATGTAGTAGCGCAGTCATATGTATTTATGGCTGATCTTTATTATATAGCAAGCAACTCTATAAAAAATAAAAAATAGCGAAGGTTTATGTAAACCTATCAGTAAAGGTCTGCTTTATAAAATAGAATACATCCTTTGATGATACGGTGGATCTTTCAGTATCGGCAAATTCTACAGGAAGCTGGCATATGCGCCTGCCCTGTTTTTCTGCCAAAAGCACAAGTTTCGTATCGAAGAACCATCTGTTGTCTTCCACTTTATTTAGATTTGCCTTAAGGAAGTCCGCTCTGAAAAACTTGAAGCCGCACTGGAAGTCGGTTATTCTGGACCTGTAAAGCAAACGTATCAGGTATATGTAGGCCTTGCTCTCTATGTATCTGCCAAGCTTCCTTTTGGCATGTGAAGTTTTTTTGTATCTGTTTCCGATTACTATGTCACAGCCTGCTGAAATCTTCGCTACGGCTCCAGGTATGTACTTCAATGGAACGGCAAGATCAGTATCCAGATAGCCAATAATATCGCCTTGCGCTGCTATGATGCCGGTCCTAAGAGCCATGCCCTTGCCCAGCGCATCTGTTTGCATGAATCTAAACTTGTAGCGCTTTGAGAGATTACGTATTGATCGCACCGACCCGTCTGTTGAACCGCTTTCAACGATTATGACTTCGGCACTGTATTTCTTGATATACTCAAATATTTTAGGGAAGTTGGCATTAATCTCCTGCTCCTGATTTCGCACAGGCAGTATTATTGACAACTTCAAGAAATCCCCGAAACTAGTTATACAGTTAGCTATTTAGTGCAATCGGAGAAAATGCTGGCAGGCCTGTGCCTGCCAGATCCGATGCCCTTATCTCCTTCTCCTTCTTTCTGGCGCGCTTGCGCGTGCTGGATCATTGTGCATGAGTATCAGCATTAAGATCCAGATGACTACAAGAAAGGCTACGAGGGTCAACAAGTATCCTAGATATGATCCGATAACGCCTGCAGCTCCTAGTGCAGTGCTCATCTCTGCAGCAAATCCGACGACAACAAAGACCGCTGACAGTATTATTGCGGTTATTGCATGATGTATACCTTTCATAAAACCACTTATTCGTTTAGTATAGTGAACTGATAGCAATAAAAGGCTTTGCGTGCAGCAAGCCTTGCAATAGCACGTACTGTCATGGGAATGATTGCATCTGAATAATGACTGAAATTAACTAATATTTCAACTTTTTATTGAAAGAAAACAAAGATTTATATATATGTTCATATATAACTTACAACATGTCAATGATAGAACGTATAGTCATAAGACAGGTGAACAGGCCTAGCAGCGAGAATGCAAAGGAGGTTATAGAGTGGTTCTGTGAAGTATTTGATCTTTCAGATGGAGGTGATGATATTGAGCCTACAATATTTCAGGAGATAGTAAGTAACAGTATGAGTGGAGATGGCGTAACAAGCAAAGAGCTCACGGAAGAGCTGGATATGCCCAGAAGTACAGTCATATATCACTTGAATAGATTCATTGACACAGGTCTTGTAATCCGCAGAGGCAGGAAGTATTATTTGAGATCTGAGGACCTTGCAAGCACCATAGAGGACATACAGGCCGATATGTTTAGGGAATTCGGGCGTATGATAGATGTTGCGCAGAGGATGAATAATACACATGAAGTGGAGAGTCGTTACAAGAAAAATGGAAAGAGGCAATTATATGAAAAACGATGAAGAAGATAAGCATGAAGGAAAGGAAGCTCTGGATGACTCCGAAGAGAAAAAGAAGGAAGTGAGTAATGAAGTCGCGGAAATTAAGGACAGGCTTCTAAGGCTTGCTGCTGAATTTGACAATTACAAGAAGAGGAGCGTGAAAGAAGCCGATGCCGCTAAGACTATAGGGAAAGCGGAGCTTATGAGAAGGCTTTTGCCTGTGCTAGACGAGTTTGGGCTTGCTATGGAAGCCATAGAAGCAAAAAGCGAAATGAATAAGGGAATTGCACTGGTATTTTCAAACTTTTCCGAGACTTTGAAAAAGGAGGGGTTGCGTGAGATAGACGCAAGCGGTCCATCCGACCCATATAAGCATGAAGTAATACTTACAAGAACAAGTGATAAGAAGGATGGTGAAATATTAGAGGTAGTGAGAAAGGGGTATGAGATGAATGGTATAATGCTTAGGCCCGCATCCGTAATAGTTTCAAAAGAGGCATTACAGGGCGCGGACAAAAAGGTGTAGAAATGGCAAAAATAATAGGAGTAGATCTTGGAACATCGAATTCTGCTGCGGCAGTACTTGAAGGAGGAAGGCCTGTGCTCATTCCGAGCGCAGAGGGTACATCGCTTTATGGAAAGTCATTCCCTAGCTATGTCGCATTCACCAAGGATGGCAACAGATTAATTGGTGAGCCTGCGAAGAGGCAAGCAGTTGCAAACCCAGAGGGCACGGTGAGCACCTTTAAGAGGAAGATGGGCACGAATTTCAAGTACAAGGTGCTTGGCAAGGAGTACACACCGCAGGAGCTTTCTGCCATGATCTTACAGAAAATAAAGAAGGACTCCGAGGCATTCCTTGGCGAAGAGATCAAACAGGCAGTTATAACTGTGCCGGCATACTTCAACGACAACCAACGCCAGGCGACAAAGGATGCAGGCCAGATTGCAGGACTCGAGGTTGTCAGACTGGTGAACGAACCTACAGCAGCAGCACTTGCTTATGGACTTGACAAGGCAAACAAGGACATGAAGATCATTGTATATGACTTTGGCGGAGGAACGCTTGATGTCACTGTCATGGATTTCGGAGGAGGTGTCTTCGAAGTCAAATCTACAAGCGGCGATACACAGCTCGGTGGCACTGACATGGATAACGCCATAGTCGACTTCCTTGCAAAGGAAGTGAAGACGCAGAGCAGCGTAGATATTTCCAAAGACAGCCAGGCAATGCAGAGGCTGCGCGAAGCCGGAGAACGGGCAAAGATAGAGTTGTCTACTACATTAACAAGCGAGGTAAACCTTCCTTTCCTCACCATGGGGCCTGGAAACAGCCCAGTTCACTTCGCGTATAGCATGACAAGAGCGAAGCTCGAGGAGATAGTGCAACCTATAGTTGAACGTACGACAAAGCCGGTAATGCAAGCACTAAAGGACGCGAAGCTGGAGCCAAAGGACATAGACAAGGTTATACTTGTTGGAGGGCCGACGCGTATGCCAATTGTGCAAAGATATGTGGAGCAGTTCCTTGGCAAGAAGATAGAGCGTGGTGTAGACCCAATGGAGGCCGTGGCGTTCGGAGCTGCCGTTCAGGCAGGGGTGCTGACCGGAGAGGTTAAAGACATAGTACTTCTTGACGTAACTCCGCTTTCGCTGGGCCTCGAGACGCTCGGAGGAGTGATGACTACGCTCATAGACCGCAACTCAACTATACCAATAAAGAAGACCCAGGTGTTCTCCACTGCTGCAGACAACCAGCCAGCCGTAGATATACACATACTGCAGGGGGAGAGGCGTATGGCTAAGGATAATGTAGAGCTGGGGCAGTTCCAGTTGACAGGTATACCTCCTGCCGCGCGAGGAGTGCCGCAGATAGAAGTAACGTTCGATATAGACGCGAATGGAATACTGCACGTTACAGCAAAAGACAAGGCAAGCGGAAAGGCACAAGACATGCACGTCACTGCGCCAAACAAGATGAACAAAGACGATATAGAAAAGAAGATACATGAAGCAGAACAGAATGCGGAGAAGGACAAGGAGGAGTTTGAAAAGGTGCAGGTACGAAACGACGCGGAGGCGGCATCTTATGCTACTGAGAAGTTTGTCAAGGATTATAAGGATAAACTTGACAATGACATGGCAAAGAAGCTGGAGAAGGCAGGCAGTGAGCTTAAGGATGAGTTGAAGAAGAAGGATAATGAGAAGGAATTGAAGGAGATGACAGATAGCGTCAATGCGCTTTTGCAGGAGGCCGGCGCGAGTATGTACAAGGGCGGGGCAGAAACAGGCACCGCACAAGGACCAGGGCCTGGCCCAGATCCTGGAGCTGATGGACCTCATGGGCCAGAATCAGGAGATA
>DAHWQN010000109.1 GCA_027340645.1 Microcaldota archaeon | reverse complement strand
TAAAATTGTCAGCAAGATTTATAATTCTGCCGCTTCGTGAGTGACCTTGTCTTATCCCGGCAAAATTTCCTCACGTCAAGGAATAAATCTGTTAGGAAGGCAAATAAGCCATTCATGACTACACTGAACCAGAGGAAGATAAGATTGATAATGAAGGAGCTGGAGAAAGGCGAAATGAGTATTGGACAGATAGCGGACATGCGAGGTGTGACATCAAGAAGGGTGAGGCAATTGCGTGAATATAAAGATAGGACAGGCAACGTCTTCCAGCTGAAGACAGAGAGGGCGGTTTGCCATAAAGGGATAACAATTGATGAAATTCTGACTGTTTCAGAGGCGAAGGAGAAGTACAAAGTAGGCTCGACGATCCTAGAACGGATAATAGACAATTAGGAACCTGACAAATTAAATACCTTCATATTCTATATGCTGTGTCCAATAAATAGGCAGAAATGAACGGCCCATGATCTAAATTAGGCTTGGTAGATATAGCCCCATCCAGATTCGAACTGGAGTTTCCAGGTCCAGAGCCTGGCGTGCTTGACCACTACACAATGGGGCTATAGCGCTATATCTTTACTCGGAAAGATATTAATATTGTTGCCAAATA
>DAHWQN010000108.1 GCA_027340645.1 Microcaldota archaeon | reverse complement strand
ATATGCGCAAAATGAAGAATTTGACAGAGAAAGGGCTTAAGTTCGTGGCCGTGTCAATCTCTACGTATGTATTGAAATATGGTGGAATCGTGTTCGTAGTAGGCGGGCTTCTGGTTCTTGTTTTCCCGCAGATTTTGGGCTTCGCGATTAACACAGGTATAAAGGTGCACAACCTGGACTCTCTGGGCCTGGGCTTCATGCTGGTAATAATAAGCGTAGTTGTAATAGGAATAGTGGGGTACTACAAAGCGATGAGCGCGGCAAAGAGGCTGGGTTACATACACGCGCCAGTTGCTGCTCCAGAACGGGTGTAGGTTAAATCAGAATTCATCTAGCCCAACTGCTTGTCTCTGGATTCGATTTTATCATAATGAAAAACGCCTTGGCCGGGATTCGAACCCGGGTCGCAAGCTAGCCCGGCGGGCTTGCCGCCGTAAGTCTTAGGACTCCTAGCCCATTTGTTTCTTGGTGTTTTACACATAACGAACCCCGACTTTGATTAGCATTTCTCAAGCCAAATTTATATAGGCACCGGGTACGATTTCATGCGAATAATCGAACCTAACCCAAATAGAGCCATAAGCTTGGCCGAATGCCAAGAACGGCTTAATCTTGGGTGTTGGTGGCTGAATATCATTATTTTGGCGATTTCTCTACATGCC
>DAHWQN010000107.1:336-794 GCA_027340645.1 Microcaldota archaeon | reverse complement strand
GAATTTCCTTTCAGGCTTCTTAAGTTTGCAGATATAGGTCACAAGAATCAAAGGAATGCGTTGGCCATGTGATATCTTAAAATTTGACACGGATACGTCAAACAGCTTGATTATCTTTAGATCATGTTTGCTTACACCGAGCTCTTCAGATACTTCTCGCTTTAGTGTTTCTTCGACCTGCTCACCCGCCTCCATCTTGCCACCAGGCAGATCCCAAAAAATTTGCTTCCTCATAGTGGATGAGAGCTCTTCTTTTCCGGACGAGAGCAAAAGGATTTTCTTATCTTTAATTATAAGCGCCTTTATTCCTACGTAGAAGAGAAATTTCCTCTCCGATTCAAGATCCGACATATATCTCATCCAATACTTTCATAGAAATTCTAAAAATATTTGGTAAAGATCAATGCCCAAGTATTTCCATCACTTTCTTTGTGTTCGAAATGCTATGTGGCTGTTTA
>DAHWQN010000107.1:0-326 GCA_027340645.1 Microcaldota archaeon | reverse complement strand
CTAGGTACTGGTAACTCGCCTACGACCTTCTTAAATCTTTCCTCATAGAAAGCCCTAACCGTCTTTACCTTGTCAGGCTCAACTTTTTTGAAATCTGATCATTTTCCTCCTGCATAATAGTAAGCAACGCTAACGGGCCGGTCTTATTGGTTATTTCTAATTTCAGGATGTCTTGCAACGTTGTTGCCACCTGCGCAAGTACGAAGGCCGCCAGTGAGTTGTCGCGTGCCTTATCTGCAATTGTGTATTTTCCATCCGCCATCACAAAGTCAGCCATCTTACTCCCAAGTACCGCGGGGTCTACGACCCCGATATGTATGTCTTTC
>DAHWQN010000106.1 GCA_027340645.1 Microcaldota archaeon | reverse complement strand
CCATGGCGTCTCGCTAAGCTAAGGCAAGATACGTGCTACGTTGGAATCTCCTTTTATAAGGATAAATTAATGCTCAATGAGAATATTGAAACGTCTATGGCACAGATATTCACACATGATGGCCAGGGCCTTGTCCTTCGTGGATCTGAAGTTTATGTGGATAAGCGTACAAAAGAAGCTCACTTAACCGAGCAGCAAGCTGAAAGTCTGTTAGATGAATGCATACGCAAATATGAATCCCGTGCAATGCATGCTCCAGCACGTGTCGTAGTGCATAAATCAACAACATTTAACAAAGCAGAAGTAGAAGGGTTTGGTAAGGCAATTAAAACGGCAAAACGTGATTTTGTAGCGTTTAGTAGAAGGAAAGGCTATCGCTTTATGAGAAAGGGATCCTATCCTGTACTAAGGGGAACTTTAATCTCGATGACTGATAGAATGCATCTATTGTATTCTTCAGGATATATACCTAGAATCAGAACTTATCCTGGACACAGCATACCACAGCCCTTGTTGTTAATTCATGAAGGAGACTCGGAGATAAAAGAGATTGCGGATGAAATACTGGGACTTACTAAACTTAATTGGAATACGACCTCGTTTTCAACTTATCTGCCAATAACCCTTGAATTCTCTACAGAAGTAGGAAAGATCCTCTCGGAAGCTGGACCTAACATAAAACTACAGGACCATTATAGATTTTATATGTAGTTTATGTCATATCTCTTCCTTGCCATATTCGCTGGTTTGATCCTGCAGCTTCATAGTCTTCAATTTTTCAACTTCAGCAATAAT
>DAHWQN010000105.1 GCA_027340645.1 Microcaldota archaeon | reverse complement strand
TTTACAGCTATAGTCGTCTTGCCCACTCCGCCCTTCGCGCTGTAGATCCCTATCTTGTGCTTTATTCCAGCGAGCTTGGCCTTTACCCTTTCCTTCTGCCTGATCACATTAACGAAAGAGGGATGCATCGCTTGTGGTTTTTGTTCTTCAGGCATCGTATCACCTTGTTGCACTTATTGTAGTCTCGCTTTACACCAGAACCATATTAAACGGTTGCGTATGCGAAGTTTACCTTGATCACTCTTTGGTGTTTTTTTTAGAACACATCCTACGAGATAAAAACAGCAAAATTTATATACTTTAACGCAGTGTAATATTCAAAGTTAGAGGTGAACATACAGTCCGTAATTTTACCCTGATTTGTATTTGGGGAACTGGTTCTGTCTAATATTTTGTAAGAAGAAGGTGTAAAAATGGCTGAAAATCAACTAGGAGGACAACAGGTTCTTTATCTGCCTGAAGGGGCAAACAGAATTATAGGGAGGGACGCGCAGCGTATAAGCATCGCCGTGGCGGTGGCGGTCGCGAACGCCGTAAAGACGACGCTTGGACCAAAGGGCCTCGACAAGATGCTCGTGAGCGACCTTGGGGACATAGTGATAACTAACGACGGTGCGACGATACTGAATGAGATGAACGTTGAGCACCCTATTGCAAAAATAATGGTAGACGTAGCCAAGACCCAGGACAAGGAGGTAGGAGACGGTACGACTACTGTTGTAATACTGACCGGAGAGCTTCTGAAGGGCGCCGGAGAACTGCTGGAGCAGGCCGTGCATCCCACAACTATAATCAAGGGTTACAAGATAGCAGCTTCGAAGGCGGTGGAGATACTCGACAAGCACTCAAAGCAGATAGACGTTAA
>DAHWQN010000104.1 GCA_027340645.1 Microcaldota archaeon | reverse complement strand
ACCGTTTCCGTTTTTCAAGCCCGAATAGCTCAGTGGTAGAGCGACTGGCTGTTAACCAGTAGGTCGCAGGTCCAATCCCTGCTTCGGGCGATGCCCTTCAGGTTATACCCCTACGGGACAAGGTATAAATATCCATCTATGGCACAATGTCACGTCGATGACAAACGACATCGACTATTGGCAAAGGCAGGCGAACCGCCTCTACGATAGGGTTTTAGCGGACGTGCGCATAATTGCGCAAAATCGGCGCTATATCGAAGACCATATAACTCTGCTAAAGGCCAAGAATATGCACCCACGTAGCGTTATACGGCATATCTACGGCATTCTAAAGCTGATGGAGGCCCTGGGTTATGACAAAGACCTGAAGGAGGCAACAAAAAGGGATATGGAAAAGGCCGCAGCCTTCATAAACGCCTATGATCCGCCATATAGTATGGAATCGAGGCTCCATTTCCAAGCCGTATGGAAGGTTTTCTACAAGGAGCTATTGGGAGACGGAGTCTATCAGCCGCCATGCGTAGCCTGGATGAAAATAACGAACAAAACCAGAAAGAACCTTATGCCAGACAACATACTCACAGAACAGGAAATTGTCAGAATGTTGGATGCGGCCACCAATCTAAGGGACAAGTTCTTCCTAAGCCTTTTATACGAAACAGGCTGCAGGATAGGGGAGATTATGGGAGTCAGGAAGAAGGACTTAGACCTGACCACGCAGCCAGCAAAGCTCACAATAACAGGCAAGACAGGGTGGAGGAAGGTACCGCTGCTTATGTCAGTCTCATTAGCGGTAACCTACCTGAATACCATAAAAGACCCGAGGGACGACCAGATAATCTGGAGGCAGATAGGCAGCAGCAAGGGCAAGGGTAAGCCCATGACTGATGACTCCGCAAGGAAGCTCCTGAGAGTTATAGGCCACAGGGCAGGTATTACAAAGCCCATCAACCCGCATGCCTTCAGGAAGGCAAGG
>DAHWQN010000103.1 GCA_027340645.1 Microcaldota archaeon | reverse complement strand
GGATTGAAATGGAAGACGTTATGTTCTCGAGGGGACCAAACGGTGAGGCGAAGGTTGAGTATATGGCTGATGGAGAAAGCAGGACGCTGCTGATAGAGCCCATTAACGAAGGCGTGATTAAGACGCTGTACGACAGGGAAGGAGGAGTCCTCAAGCAGATGGCGGTTGGAGGCGAAGACGATATACTGGTTAACGAGATATACGAGGTCCTTAAGGATTCGCGGTCTGTCCGCAAGGTTTCCTACAACGAGGTTGTGCTGAACAAGCTATGCCCGCACTGCGGCGTAGGGCAACTAAGGCGCGTCCGAGAGCCGTCCGGAGACATACGGGGCGTGCCAGTGGTACCGACGTACGCTTGCACGTCTTGCGGGGGCAAGAGCTACCACCTGACGGACGCTCACCTGAGGAGCATGGTAAACGAGAACAAAAAGCTCTTCACTGAGGAGGAACTGAATGCGTTGAACGCCAACGAAGAGGAATTCCTTAAGGAGCTTAAAGGGTATATAATAAGAATATTTGCATCAAAAAAGATAATCGAGATTAAATAGGTGTTTTATAATGGCAATACTACTCTCCGAAATGTACGGCAAGGGAATTCTGACCAACACTGGAAACAAGTTGGGTTTCGTTGAAGACATAATACTTGACTTCGAGGATGGAAAAGTGGCTAGGCTGCTCCTCACCAAGATTGACGATCTCATATCAAGCAAGAACGCGGGTGCTGCGCTTTCAAAGAATAGCGTAAATTTCGAGCGCGTAAAGAGCATATCTGAAACCATAATAGTAGGAAGCGAAAAGGCCTAGTCGGATCTAGGTACAGGCGTATAATAAACGCGCGCTTCAGTCTGTCGATATCTCCTTGGTTATGTTCGGCCTTTCCTTTATTATTATCCTGCCGCCGCAGTAGAGGCAGCGCAGGTTGCCGTCGTCGCCCTTGACTTTCTTCCCGCATTTAGCACATACGTATCCCATGTTAGCACACCATTTGCTTTTTTAGAATATAATATCTATTGCTTGCCCTTTC
>DAHWQN010000102.1 GCA_027340645.1 Microcaldota archaeon | reverse complement strand
AGAAACAGTAGTTGTACTGTTAGCTGCCTTTACCGCAGACGTATGTTGCGTCATAAGCACGTATGTTGCCGCTGCGATGACTATTATCACCACAACGATTATCGCTGCTATTATTCCCTTGTTCATTTTATCACATTATGGAGTGGATGGTGGTAAACTTCCGGAGGAGGATGTGCCAGAAGTCCAATCAATATTGCAAGGCGATTCTAGGTAAACAAAGTAACCTACACCGACTGCAGGAGTTGTCGCATTGTAATAGTTGTTCATTGCAGGATCATAGCCGTAGAAACTACCGCGCACGTTGCATGAACTGGCAATTGTACTGAAA
Source organism: Microcaldota archaeon (assembly GCA_027340645.1). Lineage (GTDB taxonomy): Archaea > Micrarchaeota > Micrarchaeia > Micrarchaeales > CABMGC01 > JAJZOD01. The sequence goes on along the minus strand of DAHWQN010000102.1, from coordinate 977 downwards.
TTGGTTGTTGTTATGAAAGGTGTTCCTATAAGGTTCCATCCCGCAGGCAATGTTTCTGCAAAAATCTGAGAAACATCATTTGCAGATACCGCAGGAATATTTATTGAGCACTGATTCGCAGAGTAAAACCAGAAGCCGTTGCCTCCCGTAGATACAGGATAACCTCCAATAGGGCTGCTTGTCCCTGCACTGGAATAATCAGTATAATTCTCAAAGGAACCTATACTATCAAAAAGTGTATAATGCCCTGCTGAATTTGAGTAGCCCCATAGGTTTCCAGCATTTGTGTTAGTTGAGAGCCCACAGTTGCTCTGCAGTTGTGTATATACTATACCTGAGAGATCCGAAGAAACAGCTCCGGCAGGAAGTAAAGGTACTGAGAGCAGATTCCAGCCTGGCTGTATGTTCAATGTGATTTGCTGCAGGGATATAGTGTTTGAGGATATTGTAGGTGCGACTGTAGTTGTAGAGGATATGGTAGTTGTAGGTGCGACTGTAGTTGTAATGGAATTGGTAGTCGTAGGTGCGACTGTAGTTGTAGAGGGTATGGTTGATGTGGTTGTTGTAGGTGGCTCATTATTTATTTTTATACCTACGGTTGAAGAAAGTGCAGTAGTGCCAGTTCCGTCAGTAGCAGTAACACAGTAGTATGGTTCTGAACCGTAGAATTGCCCAAGTGTAGGATTTACTGTAATAGATTGTACGTTGCCGGCCTCAACCGTATCTGACGAACAGGCGGATGACGTGCCGAAGTGCCATAGGTATGAGTATGGGCTTACACCTCCAGAAACAGTTGCAGTTAATGTGACAGGATTGCCGCTGTAGATAGATGTTGTAGACGCACTTGCAGAAACGGTTAGCGGAGGAGGTGGAGTTGCGGTAGTTACTAGAGTAGTAGGCGAGTACGCAACGTTGCCGTTGTTGTCATGCACTCTTACGCAGTAATATGTGCTTGAAGTTGGATAAGCAGCAGACGC
>DAHWQN010000101.1 GCA_027340645.1 Microcaldota archaeon | reverse complement strand
ATTAATAAAGCATTCACTATAATAGACAAGCATAGCCTCTACGGGCTCGTAGTCGAGTGGTAAGACGTCTCTTTCACAGAGAGAAGATCCGGAGTCCGATTCTCCGCGGGCCCATTCCAGTTTTCAAGGAAGCATAATCTGGTTTTTGAATTTAGATAACCTGAAATACTACAACATTATTATAACTACTATTCGAATCTGTTGATAATCTGGGTAACTGCATGTTTTTCACCAAAAGGCCAAAGCTGGAATCAATTGTAGATGCAAACCAGCTTAATCCCGAGCTTTTATCACGGCTCTTTTCAGATGCAGATAAGATAAGGCGTACAGAAGCTCATAGGCCTGGCAAAAACAGGAAATTGCTCAAGGGAAAAGTAATGGCTACCTTATTCTACGAGCCCAGCACACGAACACGCTTCAGCTTCGAGTCAGCAATGCTTAAGCTTGGCGGCTCAGTCATCTCATCTGAAAACGCCGGCGAGTTCTCGTCTGCGGCAAAGGGAGAGAAGCTTGAAGATACTATAAGAGTTGTTTCTTCATATGCCGACTGCATAATAATAAGGCACCGTGAAGACGGTGCTGCTGCTGTAGCCGCAGCGGTAAGTAACGTGCCTGTAATAAACGGCGGAGACGGGAAGAGCCAGCACCCCACACAGGCAATGCTTGACATGTATACCATAAAGACCGAACTTGGGAGGCTTGACAACTTCAGGATAACTATGGTCGGGGATCTTGCATACGGACGGACAGTAAAATCGCTCGCACTTCTGCTTGCGCAGAGAAAAGGGATAGAGCTGCTTCTAGTAGCTCCAGATAGCCTGCGCATGGATCGTGGCACAGTTTCATACCTCAGGTCAAAATCAGTTAAGGTGACAGAGGATGCAGATTTCGAGGGAGCACTGAAGAAATCGGACATAATATACATGACGAGATTGCAGAAGGAAAGGATGGCCAAAGACGAATATGACGCTTCAAAGTCGCTTTATATCATAGATGAAGGGCGCTTAAGTCTTGTAAGCCCAAGTGCAAGGATAATGCATCCACTCCCTCATGTCGAAGAGATAGATCTCCCAATAAGCGTGGAAAAAGAGGATAAAAGGGTTGCATACTTCAGACAGGCCGAGAATGGGCTTTACGTCCGTATGGCACTTCTAATAGAACTTCTTAGGAAATGAGGGGCAGATTAGCAATCCAGACTAAGGGGAAGGTGGTCTGATACGATGTCAGGCATTGCCTCAAAGTTTTTTACATTTATATCATATGATGTGAATATGTAATCTGCGTATTGCTGTGGGAATTCATAGTACGGTGTTCTGGTAGATTTAATTCCGTAATCCCTTACAAGGTTTCTCATCGGTATGCGCTCAAGTATGCGTATGCTCTCCGTATCAGGGTGAAGGTTTAAATCCCCGCAAAGTATCTTTTTTCCGCTAACCTTATCTATCAACGATTTCAGGTTATTAGATTGCTCAATTGTCTCTTTGGTATCATTTTTCTCCATGTTTACGAATATGCCATGCGTCGTCCATATGCTGTATTCTTCCTTACCCCTCCTTATCCTTGAGTACAAAACATTTATTCCAAGAGTGGACCACTTGTTGTCTACCATAGCATTCTTTTTCCCATAAACGTACTCCTCCCGTCTCTCCACTACCTTCC
>DAHWQN010000100.1 GCA_027340645.1 Microcaldota archaeon | reverse complement strand
AAAGCCAATTTTTTGCAAAAACTCAATAATTGGAGGATAAAAAGTTCGTTCTTCTATTTTTGGAACAGACAAATAAACACCATTATACGATAGCATACGCTAACAAACAACTTCCTTCCTTACTACCCCCACCCAGAAATAATCGGCTTATTTGTATAGCGTTAGCCACGCATTTTGTAATAGTATTATTAAAGTATAATATTATATACTTTACTACAATGCTATCTTTCTTCATTTTAACACCTTGCTGCTTGGATTTAACCACCAATACACCGCCCTTCCTTCTTTTTTGCTGCTAACCTTGCGGTTCTTTTCTAGGCCTAGCAGGTACTTCTTTGCGGTTATTCTTGATATATCTAACTGCTTTGCAATCCTTTCCGTAGGCAGCGGCTTCCCTGCGGAATAGAGTATTGACATGATCTTCTTTTCCAATGAACTATACACTTCCATTATAACACGCTTATTTCAAGTTTGGACTTTTCATTAGATTCTGGGGGGAACTTAATAAATTTAAACCTGATTTGATTCTCCTCCGTTATCCCTACTTCCTCTGCAATCTCCTTAGGTATTCTTAATATAAATTGCCTTCCGTCCCACGTAAGCTTTACTGTCTCTTCAACTATGTACGGCATCTGTGTTGTGCTTGTTATAGCTGCCTTTACGTCTGATGGCAAGTTAGAGTAGTCTAGTCTGAGTCCCTTCTGTATCAGCTCTCTCTGTGCTTCTTCCTTTCGCTTGCGACGCTTAGCCATGTCATCCATAATCATTACTTTGAAAAAGTATTTAAAGCTTACTATATTACCACAATATCGTTTGATAAAGCATACCTATTTATATGTATATATACATAATATAATATGAAATAATGTAAAGTAGTGAATCCGTGAACAACAAACAAATGAAGGGTCTTAACATTGCCAAGACCCAGCGAATCCTAAGGAGAGGGCATGAATGGATAGTACCATCGCAGAGCGGACATGGAAACTATTCTGTAACCATGAACATGAAGGGCAGGTATCCTTTCAGGAAATGCACCTGCCCTGACTATGAGCTAAGCAGGCTTGACTGCAAGCATATCTATGCGGTTCTTTACGCAGAGAAGCTTGTTGCTGAACAGCAAGATAGCAGCGTAATGAGCGAAGCTCCCAAGAAGGTCTACACGCAGGACTGGGCAGCATACAACAAATCGCAGATAGAAGAAAAGGACACCTTCCTCAAACTTCTTGCCGAATTGGCTGATACTGTGCCAGAACCGCTTGGAGAGCCTACTGGAAGGCCAAGACTTCCCATGCAGGACATGGTATTCGCAAGTGCCTTGAAAGTCTATACCACCTTCTCTTGCAGAAGATTTATGAGCGACATGCGAATGGCTCTGGATAGGGGCTACCTTACAAAAGGCTGTGCATTCAGTTCGATAAGCAACTACATGATGAATCCTGAGATGACTCCGATATTGAACCATCTCATAACACTGTCTGCCATGCCTCTCAAGAGCGTTGAAACCAAGTTTGCGGTAGACAGCACTGGATTCAGGACTACAACCTTCAGCGATTATTGCAGAGAGAAGCATAATACCAGCCAAGAGCATGAATGGATCAAAGCACGTATCATGTGCGGTGTAAAGACCAACATAGTTGTAGGGGTTGAGATAACCGAGGGCAACATGGCGGACAGCCCCGAGTTTATACCTCTTGTCGAGAAGATTGCCAATGACGGCTTTACGATAGATGAAGTTAGTGCGGATAAAGCATACAACTCAGTAGACAACTA